>NZ_JAVRCD010000003.1:169480-297619 GCF_034530895.1 Nostoc sp. DedQUE08 | reverse complement strand
AGTTCAAACATTCGTCCAGAAAGTTCAAACATTCGTCCAGAAAGTTCAAACATTCATCCAAGAGCATAATTTACTAGATGCAAGAGTCTCATACCCGATTGGGCATAACCACAGTCAACAAAAAATATCTCTGTATTTAGTGCCCCATACCCCATGCCCAATTCCCAGTCTTTTGTATTTGCGATCGCAAACTGACTTAACTTAAATATATACCTTTAGTAGAGGTAAATTCAAAGGCTATATTCGATATTTAATTAAATAGTAAATATTAAGAACAACTAAACTCAGTTTTAACTCTACTTGCGATCGCCTTGTAAATTTGTCATTTGCTTATTCTTACAACAAATCTGGCTTTACAGGATTGATTGCAAATGTCCTAGAGTGAGTATCAAAACTTCTCTGTTTTTACTTATATAAGCTCCTTTGCCTCATTTCAGCTATTAGAAATGAGGCATTTCCTATGTTGCTATACACCCACGCATAATTTTGTCAACGGGAATATAGGCCAATACGGTTCAGTTAAGCAAATTTATCTGTTAAGGCAGGGGGAGCAGGGGAGGCAGGGGAAGCAGGGGGAGAGAAAAAGCTTAACTGAACTGTATTAGAATATAGGCAAAGTGTTATAGGACTCATATTTGATTTTTGAAAAAAACTCAGTACACCTTTATTCCTTCTTCCCAGTCCCCAGTCCCTAGTGCCTACGATTAATTCAGAAATCAAATCGAATTGCTATAGTATTGCAATGTATTTTGCTTAACCTAGTATATTGACTTATCTCTAAACTTGAATGTGGCATTGATACTACAAAAATTAAGACTCTTAAGAAAGTGTTTAGTCTTTAATCTTATCCACTAATTACAGGACTCACGGACACGATTTTCTCAGCTTCATCTACTCTAATCTCCGCCAGCCCAAACTGTTCAATAACTGCTGCATTTGTCGTCAAATGCCTACTTACTTCAGCTACTCGATAGTGACTTTCTTGTGAAGCTAAAGCAGCCGGCAATAATAACTGATCTGCTAAATGTTCATCCACCGGTGCGCCGGTGTAATGAAACTCAAGCAGTTGCTGACAAGCAATCTCTGCAACTGTTTCCGCCGACAACCGCAAACGCCCAAATCCACCAAACCCAGTTAAGCTATTCTGATACTCAGCAGTTAAAAAAATACCCGCCCCAGGTGCCACACCTCTTTCTCGTAAAGTCTGTACAGTAACCTTTAAATGAGCTTCCCGTAACAAATTCTCCGCACGATTAGCCATCCGTTGCGGAATATGGGAAGGCAATTCCGTCACCACTGCTAGTCCTCGCACCTGTTGTAAATCGCCCCGTTCCAGCAAGTCGATCCCACCGAGTTTACCACCGCCATCCACCTGTAACTCTACCTCGCCCCCACCTTGGGGATACCACCCCCAAGCGCCTAACTTGACTTGGGCTTCTACACCCATGCGTTGCAGTATGGGCAGATAAACTTGCTCAATATACGTCGCTGTCGGGCTAAAATTCACATGAGTTCCACCCTTTAGTGTCACCAGGGAATTGCCAGATGCTAGTGCCAAAGGTAAAAGAATTGTTTGAAGAACTAGAGCGATCGCACCCGCAGAACCACCTTGTTGTGCTTTACTAACATCAAAGGTATAAATTCCCGCTTGCACAGCACTACCTGGGATGAATTCTAGCAGCATTGAACCCAAAGCATCACCTCGTAGTTGGGCATTACAAATTCTCGCCGCCGCCCGAACTGCTGTTAAGTGTTGCGCTGCTAATCCTGGCTTTTTGCGTCCAGCGCGAATGCCTGTAATTCGTATGGGTTCGCCGGTAATGGCGGCTAGACTTAAGGAAGTGCGAAGAACTTGTCCGCCTCCCTCTCCGTAGGAACCGTCAATTTCAATCATGGGCGATTATTGGAATGTTGGATTTTGGGTTATCCCCACGGCTGTTAAAATCAAACCACAAATTATAAACGCCCAACAGCTAGCTTTTTAGAGAGAGGTTACACAAATATACAGAGAAATTTCTGATACGTGTTTCTGTAGTTTGCTAATTTTGAGCTTGGAATTGAAGAACCTTGCTTTTACCGGGGTTCATCAACCCATAAGGATCGACTATTTCTTTAAATTTTAACTGCTCAGGATCGATAAATTTTCTGCCGCCGTCTTCAATAATATACGTATGAGGATTGGCAATACTCACACCCTGTTCTTCGTGATAGCGGATAATTTCATTGAGGCGTTCTTCTGTGGTGTAGCGCACAAGTTGCAATGCACCAGGAACTACGACACCATTCACCCGAAAAAATTCTAAATGCATCATTACCTCATTGCCGAAGTAATTATACATCTGCTCTACTAGTTGCAAACTGCAATCATTAGGAAAGAGACTTTGTAAGTATGTAATACCAGCATCTACACTCCGGGCAAGTAAGGTAGTGTGGTTCCAGGAAAATTCCGCTAAATGTGTACCTTTAGCTGCTTCCTCAGCTGGTTTTTTATATGTAATTTGTCCGCCGTATTGCTGCACCAAAGCTGGTAAGAATTCCAAACTCGGTTCAGAAATTATCAAGAATACTGAGTGACTTCCTTCAGGAATATACTCTTGTAGTGCGTGAAAATATTGGGAAATTGGGGATGCAAAGACAGAAATCAACTTCTTAATCATGCCATCAGCATTACCAATTGCCTGACCAAACTTTGCTGCTGTCATAAAGTCGTCAAAGGTGACAATGACTTCTGCCCAAGGATAAGCTGGCCCTAAAGGAATTTCGACTTCAGTGATGATGCCATTAATTCCCCAAGCATGAATTACCTTTTGGACATCATCGCCGCGTAATGCGATCGCACGGGGTTCATCTTCTACAGTTATCACCCGCAATGCTAAGATATTACCGCGATCGGCTAACATACCATATTGGATCGAGCCAATACCGCCACTTCCTCCAGCAATAAATCCGCCAATTGTGGCAGTGCGGTACGTAGACGGAGCCATACGAATTTCCCAGCCAATTTCTCGTGTTTTTTTATCCAAAGCTGCCAACTTCACCCCAGCTTCCACCCGCGCCACTCCCGGTTTTACCCAAAGAATCTCTTGCAACCGCGTCATATCCAAAATTACGCCACCGTGCAACGGTACACATTGCCCATAATTCCCAGTTCCCGCGCCTCGCACAGTTACAGGTATACGATGTTTTGCACAGGCGGCTGCAACTTTTAAAACCTCTGCTTCATTAGCGGGACGCACTACGATATCCCCAACTTTTCCCTCTAATTTCGACACTAACACAGGGCTAAAAGTGTGATAATCCTGGGATAATTTTGCGACTTGAGTAGAGTCAGTAATAGTTTCTATACCTTCTAGAGAATTAATCAGAGCATCTAATTTTGTCGTCATATATATCCTTTTTTAACGCAGAGGAACGCAAAGGTTTACGCAAAGGAACGCAAAGAATTCACTCCTCTGCGAACCTTTGCGCTTCCCTCAGCGCCCCTTTGCGTTTTAAAATCTTCTCATCTTTCACAAAACTTTCATGCCACTTACTCAAAAAGTCAGATAGCGCACTCAAACAGACAAAAATCAATACTTAGTTTCCTGTGTCTGTGCGTCAATAATTACACTCCAGTCATCGTTTTTCACAGCAGCTTCAAGTTGACGTTGACGTTCGGCTTCACTCGCATCTATTGTTTCTAACTCTTTAGAAAGGGTTGTATCAGCCATTGCTTTCCGCAGTTTTAGCTTTTTTTCCTCGTAGGCTTGAAGTTGGGCTTCTGACATTACCGCCTTAGTCGCTTCACCTACCGTACTAGCCCACATTCTGCAATCAGTTGCATTACCAGGTGGCGTACTTTCAAGTTCTGCTATCCACGCATCTCGCAAATCTTCCATTTCTTGACGCTTGGGAAACTTGAATGCTTGCACGCGTACAAAAGCACACTTTTGCTTGCCATTTTGGCGAAGATGGCCGTTTAGGGAAAGCAACACATTCCGAGAATAGCCAATGTACTGCGTGTGACGTTCTGCATCTAATACTGCGTAAACTCCGGCAATTTTAGCGTTCTGAGCAGCCACACTCCAAGCCTCAAAGCCAATGATTTCAGTACCATTGTTTGCCAGATCGGGAGTTATACTCACTTCAATGGCGGCGTGTTCGTTATCAGAACTATACAAAAAATCATGCAGTCCACGGTGGTTTATGGGGACATTTTGATGTTCAATTGGCGGATTGTGCTGAGTTTCCATTGCAATTGATCTCCAAGTTATTAATTAGCGATGTCTACGACGAACTTCTTTACGAGAGGCTACGCCATTGCTTACACAAGCAAATAATGCCCTTAAAATATTGAAGCTTAAATCTACTCACATCTCCAAATTCTTGTTTTGACAAAGCAAAAACAACTATTAAATTCTTATGAATCAATTGATACCTAAAAATTGGATGTTCATTAAACAGCGGCTTACCCCTTATTTGTTCTTACTACCCGCCTTAGTTCTTTTAGGCTTAACTGTCTTTTGGCCTGCATTGCAAGCCTTTTACCTCAGCTTTACCAGTTATGAAGACATTGCCCAGCCGCCACAATGGATAGGTTTCGCCAACTTTCTCAAGCTTTGGAAGGATGCAGTTTTTTGGAAAACTTTGGAAAACACTTTTTTATATCTTGTAGGTGTAGTACCAATTTTAGTAATCGCTCCCTTAGTACTGGCAATTTTGGTAAATCAGAAACTGCGGGGAATGAATTGGTTTAGAGCAGCGTACTACACTCCAGTAGTAATTTCAATGGTGGTTGCGGGAATAGCTTGGAAATGGCTGTATGCAGAAAACGGATTACTGAATCAGTTATTTAAAGCTTTAGGTATTTTTCCAGAAGGTATTCCTTGGCTAACTAGCCCAGCAAAAATTTTTGGCATTGTACCAATTTCTCTTGCCAGCGTCATGGCTGTCACCGTGTGGAAAGGATTAGGCTACTACATGGTGATTTATTTAGCGGGGTTGCAATCAATTCCCGCTGATGTGTACGAAGCCGCAGCCATTGATGGCTCTGATGGTATCAGCAAACATTGGGATATTACCATACCTTTAATGAAGCCATATTTAGCCTTAGTGGCAGTAATTTCGGCTATTTCTGCGACCAAAGTGTTTGAAGAAGTCTACATTATGACTCAAGGAGGCCCACTCAGTAGCTCAAAAACGATTGTTTACTATTTATATGAGCAAGCTTTCAATAACTTGGAAATTAGCTATGCTTGCACGATTGGTTTAGTGCTATTTTTGATAATTTTAGGATTATCAATTTTGCGATTAGCTATTAATCGGCAAGGTGATGATATCACAATTTAATAAATTTAGAAAAATCATCTTCTCTCAGCCCCGATAATCTGAAAATATTCAAATATCGAGAGTGCATGAAAACAGACACGATTTTTTACACCTTATTCCAAACTCTTCCAGGTGTGTTATTTGAACTTTTGGAACAATCGCAAGCTTTAGCATTACACTACCAATTTACCTCAGTAGAAATCAAAGAACTAGCACGTCGTATCGATGGCTTATTCTTACCCAAACCTGACTACCCAGAAGACACAATCTATTTTGTTGAGGTACAGTTTCAGCGCGATGATGATATTTACTGGCGAATAATCACAGAAGCTTTCCTCTATATCAATCAATATAAACCTCAACGTCGCTGGCAAGCAGTATTACTTTTTGCTCAACGTAATCTCGATCCAGGTATACCATTCATTTATCAAACATCATTAGCTCCACAGCAAATTCGTATAATTTATTTAGACGAATTAGATAATGTACCATCATCTTCGATTGGGCTAGGCATAATTAAGTTAGTAGTTGCAGCCGAAGATCGAGCCGTACAGCAAGCGAAAAACTTGATAAAACAAGTACAACAAACGGATGAAGCTAACCGTAGCAATCTTTTAGAATTAGTAGAGAGAATGCTTATCTACAAATTTGTAAACAAAAGTCAACAGGAGTTAGAAGCAATGTTTGGATTAACCGACTGGAGACAAACTAAATTTTACCAGGAAGTAAAAGAAGAAACAAAGCAGGAAGTAAAAGAAGAGGTTCGCAAAGAAACAAAACTCAATACTATACCCCGTCTACTTAAGTTGGGTTTAAGTATAGAGCAAATTGCTGAAGCATTAGAATTGGATGTTAAACAGGTACGACAAGCTGTTGAGAAGCAAGGAGAAGAGGGAACAGGAAGTAATTCGTAATTGAAGAGATTTATTTAAAATCGCTTTTGATATTCCACTACAGCACGACTGTCATCGGTTAAGTTAGTGGAGGCACGCACGCGAAATTCATTGTTTATCCGGTAATTAATACCCCATTGGAAGGGATCGTTTGTTGTCAAAATTTTAATACTGGAAACGGATATTTTGGAAGAAATGTCAACCCCAGCCTCCGCTGCTAATTCTAAAGTTGAATTGCTTCTTCCAGCTTCGGGATTCTCAGAAATAACGGTAGGGAATATCCGCAGTTCGCTTAAGCCAAAGGTACTCCCAATTTGGTTAAAAGCTGACTGAAAATTGTTAAACACAGCCGAACCTGCGATGTTAATCAGGCCTAAAGTACTGTCTGCACGTCCTTGGGTGTCTACAAATCCGCCTCCTAAAAGAGCAACAATTTCGGTTTGACTACGTGATGGACTACTTGTTAATTCTAAATTTTCATTTAGTTTGCTAGCTAAACCGTTGATAGTAGCTTCGACTCGAACACTCTCTAACGCTGATAAACCTGTAGAATTTACTCGGCTGAAGTCATTACTTTGAGTTACATCTAGTACTTTGGCAAATAGCCGAATATCTAAGTTGGGGTCGCGGGGTTGAGAAGGACTAAAAGTTGCGGTGTGTTTATAGCCACGAGCAAGGTTAAATTGGGTAGTAAATAAATTTACCCCTCCTTTTTCTAACTGGATGGTACCATCGGGTATCGGCTGATTAATTAAGCCGTTAACGATGAGATTACCGCTGGCACGAAAGTTGAGAATAGGGTCACGGGTAATTTGGACGTTTTTACCTAGTTCCAAATCTAAATTATTAAATCTGGCGTTAGTATTTCCCGTGCTATTTCCAATTTTAGATTTGCTCTGCTTATTATCTTTTGTAGGTGATACGCCAATACTACCATTTTCAGATGTCGTAGCGTTGGTAGATTCTGCCAGCAATACTTTACCATCAAATAAATCTACTCTACCGCCAATTATGGGGTTAAGGGCAGAACCAGTAATCTGCAAATTGCCACTAGCGCCTCCTTGGTAAAGTCCCTTGAGATTCAACGCTAACTGATCGAGATTAACAGTCAGGGGATTTTTGATAGTTACGTTCTCATTGTTGAAAATGGGAATTTCACCAGCGGCTTTTACCGTCCCACGGCTAAATCTACCTTGAAGATTTTCTACTAAGATGCTGTCAAAATTAAACAGAACTCTACCTGTGACACCTCTCAGCTTACGTGGCAAAGCCTGGGCTGAAAAAGTAGCATCATTGACAGTAGCAATTCCCTGTACTTGGGGTTTTTGCAATGTTCCCCGCACTTTCAAGTCTACTTCTCCTTCACCTTTCTCAAATAACACTTGATTATTCAATGCGTTTAACAGCCCCAATCCCTCGTTTTCTAACTTCATATCCAAACTGATTTGATCGCTGTCTGGTGCGACGGAAGCAAAAGGTAATTTATAAGGGATGCTGCCAGTAATATCAACAGGTTTTGGGCCAGCAATTGCTACAGTACTACCAAAGTTTAAGCGTCCGTTGGCATAGCTGAAACTTGCTCTTGCTGACTCTATTTTGCTCTGATTTAATATTCCTTCGGTGATTTGCAATTCCCCTCTAGCTTGGGGATTAGCAATGCTGCCTGCTAAAGCTGCTGTACCGTTAAGATTACCTGTGATTCCAACTGGTAGTTTGACAACATTATTCAATAGTTGTACCGGAAAATTATTCACCCGCAACTGACCAGATTGTTCATCACCACCAACGTTACCTGTAAAGGCAATCAGTCTGTTTTTAGACTGGATTCGTAATGGTCGCAAACTCAAAACACCATTTTCAAAGCTACCTTCGGCAATCACTCGATCGGCAGTATAAAAACGATTTCGTTCTTCCTTTTTACCCCAGGCAAAATCTTGTCCGTTCAAATTAAAATCCACTGATAATCCATTGGCTGTAGCTGTATTTACAGCCACTTCCCCGTTGAAAGTCCCCTTTAAGTCTGCCAAATCTGGTATTGGAGTGGAATTAAGTCGCTGTTCTTCCTGTTCTGCCACCAAAGCTTCAATTTCAGAAAACCGTTGGATTTGGGTTAATAAGGGTTCATTTGGCGTTCCTTGGGGGTTGGTAGTCAGATCCGCTGCGGTGCCGTAAATTTCTGCCGAACCACCTGGCAAATTTTGTAAATCAAATACCTTGGCTACAGCCAGAACATCTTGGATCTCACCCTGCTTGACGTTCAATTTACCTTGTAATTTAGGCCCTTTAGGGCTTTGAGCCACAGTCCCAACAAGGGCGTAGCTACTTTTTCCTTTGACAAATTCGCTACTAGTGAGTGTAGCTTTACCGTCACCGTAGCGGAATTGAGCAGCTATTCGATCGCCTTTAACCCGGCCAATTTGCGGATTAGCGATCGCTAAATTTCCCGTAGCGGCAAATGTCTGCTGATTAAACAGCAAATCCCCAGTTAACAACCCAGCTATCTTACCAGCACCCAGGCGAGTAATCGGTGGCGGAGTCAAATTCAATATTTGTAAGGGGAAATTGGCAAGTTTCAGCGCCCAATCATTCCCTTGAACATTACCTGTGGCTGATGCTTGCTGCCATTTGACTAAGAAAGATTTCGGGCGATTATTGGCATCTAAATTGAAGTTCAAGCGATCGCTATTACCCGCCAAGTTTAAACTCAAACCACGTCCCTGTTCTGAATTGATGTTTCCAGTTAACAACGGCTCAAAAGCAATATCTTGAACAATCAAGTCTCGTAAGTTGATTTGTCCTACGACATTTGGTAAGGGCAGTTTACCAGTGATTTGACCATTAAAATCTACATTTCCCGCCACAGCAACCTGATTAGGAAGATTGATCGGTAACTGTTTTAAGTTGTAATTCTGCGCTTGGACGTTGAGATTTAGGGCAGTAATTTCCGGTATCCCTGCTGATTTTGCATTGGCTAATATGTTACCAGTCACACTTAAACCGGGAGCAGTGGCTCGCTCAATGGTCAGCCTTTCACCACTCCAAGCGATCGCAGCCGTCAGAGGTCGCTCTAAACCAGGGATACCTTGAGATAATTGCACCTGTCCAGCTGCACGCACATCAGCTAATTTGGACGATCCAAGCGTACCGGCTAATTGCAATTGACCGCCAAACTGACCTCGTAATTGCTGATTGAGCCGATTTAATTCCACACCAGCAGCATCAACTACAGCTTGATAGCGACCATTACCCACTTGGATATTAGAGGCTGTAATATTTCCACCTGCAACATCCAGCCGTCCCTGACCGTTAGCTTGGATAGTTTGTGGTTGGAAAGAATCAACAGAACCCGCCACGTTTGCTTGACCAGTTAACGTCCCTCCAAACTGCGGTGGTACTGCTGCCAACTGCCGCACAGGTACATTGGTTGCCTGAACTTGCGCCTGGTATACACCATTACCCACTTGGATATTAGAGGCTGTAATAGTTCCACCCGCAACATTTATCCGCCCCTGACCGTTGGCTTGGATCGTTTGCGGTTGGAAGGATTCAACAGAACCCGCCACGTTTACTTGACCAGTTAACGTCCCTCCAAACTGCGGTGGTACTGCTGCCAACTGCCGCACAGGTACATTGGTTGCCTGAACTTGCGCCTGGTATACACCATTACCCACTTGGATATTAGAGGCTGTAATAGTTCCATCTGCAACATTTATCCGCGCCTGACCGTTGGCTTGGATCGTTTGTGGTTTAAAAGAATCAACAGAACCCGCTACGTTGAACTGACCATTTAATGCTCCTTGGAACTGCTTGGGTACTTTTGCCAACTTCTGCACAGGCACATTCTTAGCCTGAACTTGTGCCTGATATACACCATTCGCTACTTGGATATTAGAGGCTGTAACCGTACCGCCACCAATAGCAAGGCGACCCTCACCACTGCCACGGAAGGTTTTCAGGCTGAAATCATCTCTGCTACCTGCGATTTGGAACGTTCCCGCCAAAGGATTATCTAAAGCTGGGGGAGACTGTTTCAATATTTGTCCCAACCGCACGCCATTAGCTACCAGTTGAGCCGAGAAACTTTGGTTTTGCAGTTGGATATTAGAAACTGCAACTGTACCGCCACCAATTTGAACTCCTGCACCATCACTGCGAATTGTGGCAATTGCAAATGGTGCTGTGCTGCCTGAGAGGATGAGACGACCATTGAATTGTGCCCCAGCCAAAGAGACATTTTGCAGTTGACTTTTGTCTACAAAGGGTTCTAATTTTACGCCAGAGGCAACAGCCACAGCTTGCCAACGCTCATTAAAATAACTACCAGTTGCCCGAACTGTACCACCACTTATATTCAGAGCCACATTACGGAAAGAGACGGTGCGATTTGGAGCGATCGCAACTTCACCAGTTCCGGGGTAAGTTCCATTAGGAGCTTGGAACTGTACCACGGTTTGGACATTGGTAGGAGCGCCAGTTAGTTGAGCTGTAGCAGAGACATTGCCGATTTGAAAGGTAGGTGTTGTTTCGTAGACATTTGCGATCGCATCCCCTGGAACATTCTTGGCAGCGAAATTTAAATCCAGTCGCGGATTTTTACCAAGTCTAATTGTACCAGCGCCCGTGATTTCACCACCAACTTTGGCTTTACCTTGAATATCTTTTAAGGTAATTAAAGAGGAACTAGTAGCAAGCTCAAACTTACTACTGATGCTATTAAAATCAACTTTGTCAATTCTGGCAGTTCGGATTGTGGCAACTGAGCCGGAGAGTATTGGCTCTTTTGTCGATCCGGTAATTTGCAAAGAAGCTTGTACTTGTCCAGCGATCGCTACAGGTAATTTTACCTTGAGAGTCTCTTGGGCATTCGCCAAACTCACCGCATTTACACGCGCTGCCAACTTCAAGCCTGATTTCGTGTCGACGATTCCCGTAGCCACTAAAGGAATTTTGCCGTAGTTGCTAGTCACATTATTTAACTGCAACTCTGTTCCTTGGAAGTGGAGGTTTCCTTGACTATTGCTCAACAGTTGCGGGACTTTGGGTATTTGCAGCGTTACCCCTTGCACAGTAGCGTTGCCAAACAATAGAGTTTGCTGTCCTGGTGTCAACCGAACTAACAAATCGCCATTGGCTCGACCCGCCTGTAAGTTAATTGGTAACTTAATCAACCGAGTAATATTCTCAGCCAAAAAATCTTGTGCTTGCACCTGGAAAGTCCCTGCTAGCACCTTAGAACGTGTCTCTCCCTGAATGGAAATATTACCACCACTGTCTGCTTGACCCCCGACTTCAAACCGGATCAACTGATTATTTGCTAAAAGTTGAGCAGAACCATTGAGTTGAGAAAATAGCACCGGCAATTGCTGAGTGTTGTTAGCGGTAGCAGGGCGTTTATCCAGTACTGAATTAGAATTTGGGTATTCTCCCTTGCCCCCCTGCCCCCCTGCTCCCCGGTCACTGAGCGTAGCCGTTGGCGCAGCCTCTCGTAGAGAAGTGCTGCCCCCCTGCTCCTCTACCCCCTCATCTCCCTCTACTCTCTCATCCGGCATCAAGGCCAGCTTGGCATTACGAAACCGCAGGTAGTCCAAATCGGTTTTAATTGCACTGCTTCCACCTGACGACGTAATGGTAGTGGAAACCCAACGCCCTTGGTCATCCTGGTCAATGTAAATATCTGGGTTGACTAAGGTTACATCTAGCTTTAGATGGCGATTAAAAATTAGTTGTAACAGATCGAAACCCACCTCTACAGATTCGACTGTGGCCCGATCTGCATCTGTGGGTGTGGCTGGGATAGCTGAAGCCCCAAACTGTACTCCTGTCAACGAAAATTGTGTGACTCTTCCCAGTTTTACCGGACGGTTGAGTGTAGTAGTCAAACTTTGTTGTGCCAACGGCGTTAACTCTGTTTGGACAAAAGTCCACAACCGCCAAATACCAACGAGAACTCCTAACAGCAAAAGTCCACTCAAGGCAATGCTACCCCGGCTCAACACCAGCAACCACAAACGTTTGCGGATAGGGGAGGGGGAATGAATATCTTGATTGGTAGATTTAGTCATTTGCTTTCACTGTATTAATCGCCGGATCTCGCTGGCACACACAAGCATTAACTGGCACATTGGTTCAGTATGCCATTTCCAGGATACGCCAACTAAACCCAAGACCCCATTGGTTGAGTTACGGTATTTTATCGATCCAATACTTATGCTTAATAATATTGGCGTTTTCAGGAAAATCTGAATAGAGTGAAAATTATTCCTGTGACTTTCCTTGAGGCACAATCTCGAACTTTAATATGAATAAACCTTAAAAAGGACAGATGATTACACCAATGCGTGTTTTTGTGTTAATTTTTAACGCTCGAACGGAAAATGAGGGGATTCACACAATTCGGGAAGGCGATGCCGAAGGCGGCAAGCTACGCAATAAAATTCTGATGTTCGAGTCAGAAGACGATGCGACGCGCTTTGCCCTGATGTTAGAAGCTCAGGATTTCCCCGCACCCACACCGGAGCCGATGGATGCTGAAGAAATCAAGGAATTTTGCGAAAGTGCTGGATATGAATGGGAAATCATCCCAGAAAACAGCAATTTAGTTGTAACTCCCCCAGAACTTAACGTCGAAAAAACTGACTGGCAAGAAGATGCCCAGAAGGAGGATACTGTTGAAGACACTTTCCCTCTCAATCAACAGCCGCTAGAAGAACCAGAATTGTCTGATTCTGAATTAGAGAAGATGCGTCGCAAATTGGAAGGGTTGTTGTAAGTAGTCATTAGTCATTAGTCATTAGTCATTAGTCATTGGTGATTAGCCATTGGTCGCTAACTGACTAATGACAACGGACATAGATAGATGCCCAAAGAAAGGGCGGCGTAGGCTAGAACAAAAGACAAATGACAAATGACAAAGGACAAATGACAAATGACAAATTTGCAAGAACGCGGGCATCTTTTAACTGAGCTGGTCAATCCTAATAGTCTGAACTTAGACCAGCTTAGTTCCCTAGAATTGGTGGAGTTGTTTAATGACGAAGACCAAAAGGCTGTCGCAGCAGTTGCAGCAGCGAGAATTCAGTTAGCAGAGGCAATTGAGCGCACCGCAGAGCGTTTGCGTCACGGAGGACGCCTATTTTATATCGGTGCGGGTACAAGTGGCAGGTTAGGGGTGTTAGATGCTGCTGAGTGTCCACCTACTTTTTGTACACCCCCAGAGTTGGTACAGGGGATTATTGCTGGTGGTGCTGGCGCACTAGTACGCAGTTCTGAAGATTTAGAAGACAGTATTGAAGATGGTGAGGCTGCGATCGCTGGGCGGCACATTACCCAATTAGATGTCGTAGTTGGCATTACTGCTGGTGGGACAACGCCTTATGTCCACGGTGCGCTTCATGCTGCTCGTCAGCGAGGAGCCATAACTATTTTTATCGCCTGTGTTCCTGCTGAACAAGTTAGCTTTGATGCCGATATTGACATTCGCCTATTAACAGGCCCAGAAATAATCGCCGGTTCAACTCGCCTGAAAGCGGGTACAGCTACTAAATTAGCTTTAAATATCCTTTCTAGCGGCGTAATGGTTAAACTAGGCAAAGTTTATGGCAATCGCATGGTGGATGTAGCAGTAACAAATCAAAAATTACGCGATCGCGCTTTGCGAATTTTGCAAGACCTCACAGGTTTAAGTCGGGAAGCTGCTGGTTTTTTACTAGAACGTAGTGGTAAATGGGTTAAGCTGGCGTTATTGATGCACTGGACTGGTTTGGAAAAAGACGAGGGCGATCGCCTTCTTTCAGAACACCAAAGTAATCTCCGGGCAGCTATTATCAGCTATCAAAACCACAAGCAACCTTGAATAAGTTGTCTAAATAAATACTTTATAATCTGGCTGCTACTTGTTTTAGTAGCACGCCTTTTTTTAAGAATAATATTCACTAGAAAAACTGAAATTAATTAACATAATTAAGAATAGTAAATTTAAATAAATATTTTAACCTATGTTGCCAATGTGAATAACAAAAGTAAAACTCTTTAGAGACTGCTAGTATTTTGTAAACTAAAATTCAGAATTTATACGGATATGATTCAGTATGAAAATTCTTAAAATGATATATAAATACATCATAATCTCGACTATGGCAACCTACTTTAGTCATAAATATTAGCAGAAAAGTAAACTCTGCCAATAAAGACTCTATGCTAGATAAATTATTTACTAGCAATAGTTTTGTCATGTTAACATCTGTCTTGCTTTTAATAATCTTGATTTAGACTGCTATATACCAAATGCATTTGCACTTATTCACAGCTATATAGCTAGAAGACTGTGACGGAAGTGTTGCCTACCTTTGACAAGTGACTTAAGAAACTTGTCTGGTTAATTGACATGGTAGGTAGATTTACGCTGTGCTCTATTAGTATCGGTTTTTAATAGCTAGCTTTTTAATAAAAGGAACAAACTATGCCCCATCAAGAACTTATTTCAAATAACCTAGTAAATGAATTTAAAACTTGTACTCAGTTGCAATACAATGGCAAGTTAAATATTAAGAGTTCCAAGGGCAGCCAATGGACTTTTTACTATCGATTGGGACGGATAGTTTGGGCAACAGGCGGAACTCATCCCTTCCGACGTTGGCGTAGACATATAGCCCAGAATTGTCCCCAGATTGATGTTGATAAGTTGCAGTTACCGATGCAAGACCTATCAATTGATTACTGGGACTATAAACTGATAGAAGTATTTTATAAAAAACAGAAAATTCAGAGAGAACAGATTCAATCTATTGCGGAAAATACAATAGCAGAACTATTATTTGACCTAGCTTTGCAAGGAAACTTTGCTTCTCTAAGTTGCAATCGCAACCAAGAAGTTATCTTAGAAACCCCAATGAGCTTCACGAGTTCAGAAATGTCTGTAAAGCACATGCAAGACTCATGGAAAATTTGGTCAGAAGCAGGTTTAGCAAATTTTTCTCCTGACTTAGCACCAATTCTACGACGACCAGAACAACTTGAGCAGATGGTAAGTCCATCTGTCTACAAAAACTTTGTGAATTTAATCAATGGCAAATTCACTCTACGAGATTTAGCCATGAAAATGAAACAAAGTGTATTGCCACTGACCCGTTCATTGCTTCCTTATATCCTTAAAGGAATCATCGAATTGATAGAAGTACCTGATTTGCCTTTAAGAATTACTGAAGTTAATAATAACTCTACTACCACCCAAGCAAAAAAGCGAATTGCTCCACTAGTAGCTTGCGTCGATGATAGCCCTCAAGTATGCAAAATGGTAGAGGATATTGTCACTTCCAATGGATTGAGATTTATCAAAATTCAAGATGCTGTACAAGCTCTACCAACCCTGATTCAGGATAAACCAGACCTGATTTTCTTGGATTTGATTATGCCAGTTGCTAGTGGTTACGAAATTTGTACTCAGCTACGACGAATATCTACCTTTTCCAACACACCAATAATTATATTAACAGGCAGTGATGGCCTTTTAGATAGAGTTCGTGCCAAAGTAGTTGGTTCTACAGATTTTCTCACTAAACCTGTAGTGGCTGATAAGGTAATGAGTATAATACGTAAATATTTACCTACACAAAGCGTATCCAGCGATAAGAGAAAGTCTAGTTTAGAGGTTTGTAATTAGAGAGACTTAGAAGTAATTTTTGGTTTTGAATTATTCCTCAAAAGTTAGAGACTTTTATACCTCAGTAAGAATTAAGTTATTGAGGTTAAAAAACTTTAGATAAAGTCTATAGTTCCAATTATTTATTTGTCAACTAGGTTGGAATTTTATATATAAAATCACCTTTAATTTTTTCCTTATCAATCATGTTTCAAGTTTGAAAATTCAATCCAAGCTTGAAAGTTTAAATTAGTTTGTCAAACTATTTTATATTAAAAATTTTATCTAAGATAATGTTTATTACGTACTTTTTCGGAGGTTGATAAATAAAGATTGAATCAAAATTAAACAAATACAATTTTTTGTATTTATAGCAGTCCTATTTGATTTGTGAAATATTGGTTAGGGCAAAGGGGTTAGGGCTAGTCTCTAGTCCCTTCCATGTCTTTTTGAGGAATCATTGAGGATTTGTATATTTTGTTTACACTTTGAGAAAAAGTTAACGAGTAATTGCCATGAATACTGTTTTAGTTGTTGAAGATGGCTTAACAGATATGGAAATAATCAGCCGTTACTTGCAACAGGCAGGTTATTCTGTGATTAGCGCCACTAGTAGTGAAGAGGCTCAAGACAAAATAGATAAAAATAAGCCAGATTTAATATTTCTCGATGTAATTTTACCAGGGAAAAGTGGCTTTGAAATTTGCCGAGAACTAAAAAATAATCCCGATACTAGCAAGATACCTGTGGTTTTTTGCTCTACAAAGAATAGTGATGTAGATAAAATTTGGGGTAATATGTTGGGCGCTGATGGTTATCTATCAAAACCGATCGATCGCGACGAACTAGTGGTAATTTTAAAGCGATTACTTAATTAGTAAAAATCTCATAAGTCAACAAATCATAGAAGTTACTATTTTTTAGATAGAATATCTCCAAAAATCAACAATAAATGCAAATAGTGGCTAGAGATAAATCATCAAGGACAAAGGATCGATAGCTTTGGAAACCCAGCAAAAGTTTTTAAGTTTTAATTTGGGAGTAAGTGATACAGCCGTCATTTCTCTACAACACATCACAGAAGTTTTGCAAGTATCATTACCAGAAGTATGTGGTGTTCCTCAGATGCCAAGCAGCATTTTAGGTATTTATAACTGGCGTGGTGAGATGCTTTGGTTAGTTGATTTAGAGGCAATGTTAGGTTATCCTCCTATTTCGCAAGGGCCAAATTTACTTTCAAAAATGATGGCAATTGTTCTGGAAAATAAGGGTAAGTATTTGGGACTTTTGGTACGACAGCTAATAGATATTGAATGGCTAGATACTAAAGAAATGAAACCTGTAACTGCTGAATTATTTTATCCTAAACTATCACCTTTTTTACAGGGATACTTTATTAATGATTCAGAGAATATAATTTTTAATTTGGATGCGAAAACTATTCTTCAAGCTCCAGCATGGGGGATTCATAATTGAATATTTAGTAAGATGTAATTTTTGAAAACTCCTAATTCTTAATCAGCAAATACCAAATAAATATTGCTTGCCACATATCCATTTATTACCCATCACAATTTTGAGGTTTAATCAAATGACATTTTTGTATAACAACAGCCATGATAACGAGCATTTAATTTCTGAATTAGAAAATCAGAATGGTAGCGCTAATATAGCAAATATTGCTAGTAGTGAAATGTCTTTGTTAAGTGCGATCGCTCAAGAATTTAAAACTTGGCGGCGACAGATGAAAGATATCGCAACTCACATGCGCCAAGCCCCAAACATTGATACATTCCTTAAAATTACTGTAGCACAAATTAGAGAAAAGATTGGCTGCGATCGCGCCTTAATTTATCAGTTTACTTCGCGAGAATCAGGTAATGTTTTAGCCGAATCAAGAACATTAGGTTGGACTCCAACTTTAGGCGAAAATATTCCCGGAATTATTTTTGGTCTATATACCAATCAAGACTATGTAGAAGCTGTAGTTATTGACGATATCAATCAGATTCAACTTACCCCTTATCAAAAGCAACTGCTAGATAAATTTCAAATTAAAGCTAGTTTGAGTTTACCGATTGTAGTAGAAGGTAAAGTGTGGGGCTTACTAGCAGTCAATAATTGCTACTCAAAGCGGCAGTGGCAAGAAGTAGAAATTAGCCTACTATCTCAACTGACAACAGAACTGATTTACAAATTACAAAGCTTTGAATTCCAAAAAGAACAGCAACAGCGGCTACTAGCAAAAAAATCGGTAGCTAAAGTCATCGACAAAATTCTGCGGGTATCAAATGTTGATAAGCTTTTTCAAACAACTACTCAAGAAGTACGCCAATTACTAAAATGCGATCGCGTCGGTGTCTATCGCTTCAAACCTGACTGGAGTGGTGAGTTTGTTGCTGAGTCAGTGGGTAATGGCTGGATAAAAATGGTCGGCCCTGATTTTTACATGGTCTGGGAAGATACCCACTTACAAGATACTCAAGGAGGACGTTATGCCAAGGGTGAAAGCTTTGTAGTTAATGACATTTATCAAATGGGCCATTCTCAATGTCACATTGACATTTTAGAGCAGTATGAAATGAAGGCTTACATTATTGCACCCATATTTGCTGGAGAAAAATTATGGGGTTTGTTAGCAGCTTATCAAAATTCTGGGCCTCGTGATTGGCAACCTTGGGAAGAAACCTTTGTAACTCAAATTGGGTTGCAATTTGGTGTAGCTATCTCACAAGCGGAATATCTCGAACAAGTGCAGAAAAAATCTAACCAACTAGCTCAAATAGTTGAACAAGAGAAAGTTTTCACTAAGATAGTCAACCGCATCAGACAATCTTTAGACGTAGAAAGCGTCTTCAAAACAACCACTCAAGAAGTGCGTCAATCACTACAATGCGATCGCGTTGCTGTCTATCGTTTTAACCCTGACTGGGGTGGTGAATTTGTGGCTGAGTCTGTGAGTACTGGTTGGACAAAACTGGTAGGCCCTGATATTAAAACCGTTTTGGATGATACCTACTTGCAAGAAACTAAGGGAGGTCGGTATGTCAGAGGTGAAAACTTTGTCGTTAATGACATTTATGAAGTAGGGCTAGCTCCCTGCCATATTGAGATTTTAGAGCAGTTTGAAGCCAAAGCTTATATCATTGTTCCGATATTTTTTGGGGATAAATTGTGGGGATTGCTGGCAGCTTATCAAAACTCTAGCTCCCGTGAATGGCAAAGCTGGGAAGTGAACTTTTTGGTTCAGACTAGCTTGCAATTTAGTTTAGCTAAATCACAGATAGACTATTTGGAATTAGTGCGAGTTAAATCTGAGAAACTAGCTCAAATAGCAGAACAAGAGAAAGCTGTTACCAAGATCAGTAACCGCATCCGGCAATCTTTAGATGTAGAAGAAATCTTCAAAACAACTACTCAAGAAGTCAGACAATTACTGCGATGCGATCGCGTTGCCGTGTATCGCTTCAATCCTAACTGGAGTGGTGAATTTGTCGCCGAGTCAGCAGGTCATCTTTGGGTAAAACTGGTAGGCCCCGATATCAAAACCGTCTGGGAAGATACCCACTTACAAGAAACTCAAGGAGGTCGATATGCCCAAGGGGAAAACTTTGTTGTAAATGATATCTATCAGGTAGGTCATTCTCCTTGCCACATTGAAGTTTTAGAGCAATTTGAAGCCAAAGCTTATGTAATTGTTCCTGTATTTGCTGGCGAACAATTGTGGGGATTGCTGGCAGCTTATCAGAATTCGGGAACTCGTGATTGGGAAGAATCAGAAGTTACTTTGTTAGCACGTATTGGCAGCCAGTTAGGACTGGCATTACAACATACCGAATATTTGCAACAAGTACAAGCGCAGTCAGCAAAATTAGCAGAAGCAGCAACACGAGAAAAGGCAGCCAAGGAGTTACTACAACAACGATCTATTCAACTCTTAAAAGCCCTTAGACCCGCTCTCAACGGCGACTTAACAGTACGCGCGCCGATTACAGAAGACGAACTAGGCACGATCGCTGATGCTTACAATAATACTCTGCAAGCACTGCGGCAAATTGTTGTTCAAGTACAAGGGGCTGCTCAACAAGTTGCCCAAACTTCTAGCAATAGCGAGTCTTCATTAGCGGGACTAACCAATCTAGCACAACAACAGTCTGAGGACATTACCGCAGCTTTAGGTGACATTCAACAGATGGTGGACTCTACTCAAGCTGTAGTAGCGAATGCTGAGTTAGTACAACTAGCAGTGCAAAAAGCCAATCAAACTGTAGAGTCTGGCGATACTGCCATGAACCTGACTGTCAAAGCAATCCAAGGAATTCGTGAAACCGTTGCTCAAACCAGCAAAAAGATTAAACGCCTCAGCGAATCCTCACAAAAAATCTCCAAAGTGGTGAATTTGATTGGTAATTTTGCCACACAGACAAACGTACTCGCTTTGAATGCAGCCATTGAAGCTACTCGTGCTGGTGAATATGGCAAAGGCTTTGCAGTTGTGGCTGATGAAGTCCGTTCTTTATCTCGCCAATCAGCAGCAGCAACCATCGAAATTGAAAAATTAGTTCAGGAGATTCAAGCAGAAACCGGAGAAGTTGCAGTAGCGATGGAAACTGGTATTCAGCAAGTAGTAGAAGGTACAAATCTTGTTAGTGACACTCGCCAAAACTTAAATGCGATCGTTTCTGCAACTGCTGAAATTAGTCAGCTAATCGAGCGAATTACCGCAGCGACTCAAAAACAAATGGCGCAGTCTGTAACAGTAACTAAATCAATGCAAGATGTTGCAGAGATTGCCGATAAAACTTTTGCGGAATCTCAAGAGATTGCGACTGTGTTCCAAGATTTATCAGGCATGGCGCAAGAGCTATTAACAACTGCTAGTAAGTTTAAAGTGAAATGAAACATAGTTAGGAGTTAGGGTTAGGAGTTAGGAGTTAGGAGTTAGGAGTTAGGAGTTAGGAGTTAAGAGTTAGAAGTTATTAGGTCAAAGCATTAATTATATAAAACACTGTTTTATTGGCAAATATAAAATATTTTGACTTAATTATTTTTAATTTTTTAGTTAAACAGAGGAGAAGAGTAATTGGCAGAGAGCATTATTCAACAGAAAAGTTTTAAATTTGCTTTAGAAATTATTAACCTATATATTAAACTGCAAGAGCAACGGGAATATGTGCTTTCTAAGCAATTACTACGAAGTGGGACAAGTATTGGCGCTAATGTTGAAGAGGCTAGCGGTGGTCAGAGTAGAAAGGATTTCTTGGCAAAAATGTATATTGCATACAAAGAAGCTAGGGAAACCAAATACTGGCTACGTCTACTACAACAGTCCAAACTAGTAAAGATTGATTTAACTAATGAACTAATCTATGCAGACGAAATCATTCGGATTTTGAGTTCAATAGTCAAGACAACTGAAAAATCACTTGGTCGATCAACTCTTGACTCCTAACTCCTAACTTTTAACTTCCCACACCCCACTCCCTACTTATGATTACAGATAAGGAAATTCGCCAACAAGGTTACATCTACTTTCTAGCTGAAGCCCCAGAATTAGTCACAATTATTGAACAAGAACTATTTAGCTTGTCGGAAGATTACAGTATTGCTAAAATTCACAATCTAATGCGAGCTACTCATACACTGAAAGGTGGTGCAGCTAACGTTGGGCTAGAATTAATTAAGACGATCGCCCATTTTTTAGAAGATGTATTTAAGGCCTTGTACAACCCAAAAGTGGTAGTTGATGCAGAATTACAAACACTTTTATTACAAGCTTATGAGTGTTTGAGTATAGCATTAAATACTGAGCTAATAGGGAGTACTGTTAATGATGAAGAACTGCTTCATCGAGCAACTTCAGTGTTCGCGCAGTTGCAAGAAAAGCTGGGTGATGCATTTGGTGCTGAATCTCATATCCCCACTTCTGAAGAATTGGGATTTGATATTGTGCAATCTGTTTTTGAAGTAGGAGTAGAACAACGTCTAAACAGTATTGCTGACATTATTAACAATCCACCAAATAATGACAAATTTATCGAGTTTTTACACTCTCAAGCTGAAGTATTTCTGGGCTTGGCAGAATCTTTAAATTTACCTGGATTGGGAGAAATTTCCCAAACTATTCTCTCAGCATTGCAAGCAAATCCCAGCCAGGTACAGCAAATTGCAGAAATTGCCCTAGTAGATTTACAACAAGCAAAAAAATTAGTATTAGCAGGCGATCGCACATCTGGTGGAGAACCTTCATCAGGTTTACGAAAACTCGCAGTGGTGGAAAATAATGAGTTATCTGAAAAATTAGTAAATAATTCATTCACTGATAAATTTATCATTGATGAAGAACAATTTTATCAGTTTCTCACTACATTTGATAACAATAAGAGCGAATCTGTAAAACCAAAAACTGCCAAGTTTTATTTAAAAGTAATTCGCTACATTTATGGCTGGTTTAATCACCAGATGCAAAAACCAGAAGCGGAACTCAGTTTGACTTTACTAGTTCCCAACTTAGAAACAAAAAATCTGCTTAATTATATCGAAAACTGGCTGAAAGACTTTCTTGATTTTGTTCAGGATGAAGAAGATAGTCAAAGTCTTTGTATTTATCGACGTGGCATAATCTTAATTATTCTATTTGCAGTTGCAAAATTTCAATATTCTCTGAAAGCATCTGATAGCCACCTTTCAGCAATTAAATTATTACAAAACCAAATTCACAAATTAGCAAAAGAATATAAAAATTATCCTCCTGTTACTAGCGAAGAGAAAAATTGGCTTGATAGTCCCAAGTTACAAAACCTGTTAGTGATTAAAGAGATTGTATCTTCTCAATCAACTGATAACTTGCTAGAAGCAATATGGGGAGAAGAAACTAGACAAAATCTTGCTTTTGAAATCGTAACAACCCAGACTGATAATTATTCAGTAAAGCTTGATTCATTAACTGTCAGCGAGCAGATAATTATAGACGTTTCGGAAACAGCTATTGAAGTCATGCCTGAGATAGCTACACAAATCAACAAAGAAATAGAAGAGAAATCACAGTACGATCAAACTAAAAACTTTCGCCAACCTTCATTTATTCGGGTAGATACAGAGAGACTGCAACACCTCAATTATCTAGCAGGAGAATTGCTGATTTCCCAAAAACGGCGTAGTTTACAAGATGAACAAGTCAAAGAAATAATTGAGCAATTAGTACAGCAACTTACTAGACACCAAACAACTTTAAATGAGTTACGCGATTTACCTTTACAAATACAAAATATTACATCAGGACAAACGCAAAGTTTTGCAGTGGATTTTGACTCTTTAGAAATGGATGTATATACAGAATTTCACATGACATTGCATGAAGCAATAGAAGAAACACTGCAACTACAAGAAACCACAGAATCTCTTGACTTGCTTTTGACACAAGCTACCCAAATTAGCGATCAAAAAGAGAATTTAACTCTTAATATTATAGATAGCTTAGTCGAAGCACGAATGTCGCCTTTGGGCAATATTCTGAATCGTTTCCCCCACATGGTAAATAAATTGGGGAATGTTCATGCCAAACTTGTTGAATTGAAACTTACCGGTAGCGAAGTATTGGTAGATAAAGCGATCGCCCAAAAGCTCTACGATCCTTTGTTACACTTAGTGCGTAATGCTTTTGACCACGGTATTGAAGCTCCGCAAGTTCGCCGAGAGCTTGGTAAACCAGAAGAAGGTTTAATCGAAATCTGCGCTTATCATCAGGGTAGCCAAACTATTATCGAAGTTCGAGATGATGGTCAGGGATTGAATTTAGATAGAATTCGCAGAAAAGCTGCCGAACTTTATCCCATACAAACTGAAGAAAAAACTAGAAACTATGCTTCTAGTCTGGCTGAACCTGAACTTTTAGATTTGATATTTTCGCCTGGATTTACTACTGCAAAGAAAGTAAGTGAAATTTCTGGGCGCGGTATGGGTTTAGATATTGTGCGTACTCAAATGCACGCGCTCAACGGCTCGATTTCAGTTCAATCCTTACCCAACCAAGGAACAATATTCATCCTCAAAATTCCTTTTTCTATGACTACAGAGAAGTTAATGCTAGTTCAAGCCAAAGGTGTTGTTTATGGTCTGATGTTGGACAGTATCGAAAAAATATTGATTCCCTCTGAACAACAGATTAAAGAAATTGAAGGTAAAAAAGTCTTATATTTGAATATAGATAATGATGAGACTATGGTCAGTCTTCGTCACCTTTCAAAGTTGATTAATTATAATAGTTCATTCACTAATAATGAGACTTCATACAATATTTCAAATAATCAAAACCAAAACATAGCAAAGAATCCGGTGCTTTTGCTACAGCGAAATCAGGGAAAGGTTGCTTTAGAAGTTGACCAAATAATCGGCGAACAAGAACTGGTAATCAGACCTTTAGGAAATGCGATCGCACCGCCAAAATACATTTATGGTTGTAGTAGTTTAGCTAATGGTAATCTCATCTTAGTAATTGATGCTTTGTTGTTGATCAAATCTAGCGAAAT
Organism: Nostoc sp. DedQUE08; assembly: GCF_034530895.1. Lineage (NCBI taxonomy): Bacteria > Bacillati > Cyanobacteriota > Cyanophyceae > Nostocales > Nostocaceae > Nostoc > Nostoc sp. DedQUE08. Next base: position 273,254 of record NZ_JAVRCD010000003.1, on the reverse strand, counting down.
CCAACAAACAACACTTGATATCAGGGCGCTACCAGTAGCTTCTCCGTCAAATATAAAAGCTTTACCAATATCAGGGCATACTTTTTCATCTACACCATTACTTGCGGCATCGACTTCTACAACAACTATAGAAACCCAACTCAGTTATTCCCAAGAGCCAGATTATAAATCACCAAAAGTTGTTTTAGTAGTAGATGATGCAATTAGTCTCCGGCAAACTCTCTCTCTAACTCTCCAAAAATCTGGCTATCAAGTAATACAAGCTCAAAATGGTGTAGAAGCTCTAGAAAAATTGCAGTTACATCCTGAAATTCAAGTTGTCGTCTCTGATTTAGAGATGCCACGAATGAACGGTTTTGAGTTATTGAGCAATTTCCGCCAATACCCAAATTTAGCAAAAATACCTGTAGTTATTCTCACATCTCGCAGCGCTGAAAAACATCGCCAGCTTGCTAAAGAATTAGGTGCAAAAGCTTACTTAACTAAACCTTTTTTAGAGCATGAGTTTATCTCTAAAATTAAGGAGTTAATTAACAATAATATAGATGCTTTAGATCATTTACTTATAGTGAAAAATAATTAACAATTTTTAATTACGAATTACGTTAGCGTAGCGGTAGCGAGTCCACGAGCGTCATTACGAATTATCAGGTAAATTATTTGGATCTACACCCAGAGAACGTAAATATTGCGCTAATTGTTCAGCCCTTTGCCGTTCTTGTTCAGCCCGCGATCGCTCTTGTTGTGCCTGTTCTGCATCTGTCAAATAGCGCTTTCCTTGCTCGTCATACCAACATAAAAACTCCTGTTGTATGCCGCCAATTACAGTTTGGTGTCGCCCAATACCTAAACCCACCTCTGGCATCAAATAAGGTTCACCTATTTGTAATTGGTAGTTTCCATTGAGCAACTTATACACTTCCAAGGGTTGATGTTGGTCGCGTCGCCAAAACTCAGGGTTATAAATTACGTAGTACAATACACCGAGTTTTCTATATATGTCTAGCTTTTCGTCGTATTCACCTCCTGGAGTATGGGATACCATTTCTAATGTGAATATTGGAACTATCCCATTTTCTTCCCAAACTGCGTAACTTTTGCGTGATTTACCACCCTTTTTCCGTTCTACTCCCAGACTTAAAAAAGCATCTGGGACTACAGGTACTCTGGGATTTACTCCTGTGGTGTGATACACTCCCATATCTACTCCGAAGTACCAATCCATGCGATTTGCCCAAATGGAGTTAAGTAAGAAGAGTAAAATATTGGGCAAAAAGTTTTGATCTTCGTTATCCACTGGGGTATCGTCTGAACAGGGAAGTTCATCGGTAGTTGGTAACGCATTTTTGAGATCGGGTGAGAGCATAACCGTTGTCTCGCTGGCGTTTGATGCCTTTATTATAAATGAGTGACCAAAATTTTAACGTTTGGGTGTAGCTTCCCCAAACTTAATTAAAAGTGCGATCGCAATACTAACAAGCAAAATTAACGTCATACTCAAGGCTGAACCAAATCCCCAATTTTGGGTTGCTCCAAGAAACTGATTATAAACTAATCGCGCCGCCGTCATACTAGAAGCACCACCGAGTAATTCTGGATCGACAAAATCCCCCAATCCTGTGATAAATACAAGCATGGAAGCAGCCGCAATTCCCGAAAAAATTTGCGGTACGGTTACTTGGAAAAAAGTTTCCACCGGATTTGCACCTAAATCAGCCGCAGCTTCTAGCAACCGCTTGTCTAGCTTTTCGAGAGAAGCATATAAAATTAAAACCATATAAGGTAATAAGCTGTAACTCATACCAATAAATACAGCTTGACTCTGATTAAGTAATTGCAAAGTAGGCAAGCCTAAATTGCTAAGTAAACTGTTTAATAAACCAGAAGGACGAAGAATTGTAATCCAAGCATAAGAACGAAGTAAGGAAGAAGTCCACAAAGGTAGAACAAAGCCTAATAGCAGTAAATTTCGCCAACGCTGCGGTGCTATCTGAGCAATCCAATAGGCGACGGGGAAACCCAAAATTAAACAAATTATCGTAGTGCCAAACGCAAAAAATAGCGATCGCCAAATTACTTGCACGTAAAGGGAGTCAAATATTCGGATGTAGTTTTTGAATCCGTTGGGATTAACCAAATCTCCCGGTCGGATATCTGCAACTAAACTTAACTCGAAAATAATCAAAGCTGGCAGCACCAACAAAAGTAATAACCAAATCCCAGATGGTGCAAGCAATACCAAGGGTTGCAACCAATTTCTAACGGGATGCTGCAATTTTTCTATTTGAGAAATATCATTTTTTTCCAAATTAATCACTCCTAACTCCTGTACAGACGCGATTAATCGCGTCTCTACTCTTAACTCCTAACTCTTTTAACTGCTAGTTAATTGAGTCCAATAACGATCGTAAACCTCTTCAAATTCTCCTACAGGTGTAACACGTTCACAATTTTTTAACAGTGACTCTGGCGGAAACAAATTAGTGTTGTTTTGGATTGTTTTTGGTAATTGCTCAAATCCGGCGCTATTCGGCGTAGAAATATTCAGGCGTTGAGTGATTTGGGCTGCGATTTCTGGTTGCAAAATCATGTTAATCCAAGCATAGGCTCCAGCTTGGTTGGGGGCTGTTTTGGGAATTACAATAGTGTCTGTCCATAATGAAGAACCACTACGAGGAATCACATATTTGAGTTTAGGGTTTTCTTGAGAGATTTTCACTGCATCTGCCGAATAACACATTGCCAATAGCAAATCTCCGGCCAGAATTTGATTTTGCCAAGCGTCGGTGTCAAAACGGGCGATCGCAGGTTTTAGAACTTTCAATTTTTCATAAGCTTGTTTGATTTCTTGTTCATTTTTTGAGTTATAAGAATAACCGAGCATTCGTAACGTTGCACCCATCACTTCTCGAACATCATTGAGCAAGGTCATCCGCTGATTAAGTTGCTCTTGATTTTGCCAAAGGTAATCCCAGTCTTGTGGTGCATCTTTTATTTTTTCGGAATTGTAAAGTAAACCTGTTGTCCCCCAGTTAAAAGGGATACTGTAGCGGTTATTGGGATCGTAACTAGGATTTTGAAAGCGAGGAAATAAATTCTCTAGACCGATTAAGCGATCGTGATTTATTTCTGTTAGCAAACCTTTGTCTACCATCTTCTGCACCATATAATCAGATGGATTGATGATGCTGTAAGTGCCACCGCCTCCAGCTTGCAATTTAGCCAGCATGACATCATTGGAATCATAGACATCTGCCAGCACTTTTATGCCAGTTTGGGCGCTAAAAGTTTTTAGTAATTGATTGTCAGTATATTGCGTCCAGGTAAAGATATAAAGTTGGTCGCGCTGACTATTGGTATTAGAATTAGCACGTACTTCAGCCAGCCTCCAGCCACAACCACCTAAAGATAAGCTAGAAAGTGCTGCCACCCCTTTCAAAAATTGACGTCTGTTAGTCATTAAGTTAATAGTTAATCATCTTTTGTATTGTTGTCGATTGATTCTAAATATGGCTTTAATTGGAGTGCCCATAGGTAGTTTAAAGATTAACTTAAGTGTATCTACCTGTGCAACTGTTAATAAGTTACTGCTATTAGCTAGTTTTAGGTATGGTTTTTAATCAAGCTTGAGTTATAAAAATTAACAAAGCGAGCGATACCTTCTCTACGAGACGCTACGCGAACGGTGAGCTTCGCTAACGCCAAATTATCAAGGAAACTCGGTGTGGCAAGCTGAACTACACTTCTGTACTAGCAAAAATCACAGGGTTTGTCCTTACCTTACCAGTTAAAACTGTGACAGGAGTTTTGGATTCATAACTGTAAGGAGGAATCATCCAAATGTCTACGATCTAGAAGATTTAACTAATCGTGTTCAGTCTGACTCAGCCTTGCAATGGCAGGATATTGCTCCTATTTTTCGAGATGTGAGTGCAAGGTATAAACAGCGGATTTACGCGATACCGTTGGATGGTGATTTTCACATGGTTTACTATCGCAGCGATCTCCTTAAAACCGCTGGATTAGAGCCTCCGACAACTTGGGACGATTATCTGGCGATCGCCAAACAGTTTCATGGCAAAGACTTAAATAATGATGGTACACCAGACTACGGCTCTTGTATGGCAAAAGGCCCTCGCTTTGCCGGTTACTTGCTGTTTACCTCAATTACTAGTTCCTGGCTGCAATCTCAGGGAACAACCCAAGGAGGATTTTTTGACCTGGAAACCATGAAACCTTTGGTTCGCAATCCAGCGTTTGCTAAGGCGCTGGATATCTATAAAAAAACGATGGACTTTGGCTTGCCTAATGAAGCAAACTTGGATGGATACGAGCAAGATGCCTTTACGCGATGCCAAGGGAAATATCTTCGGCATTTTATCAGTGACAGAAGACATTACCGAACGTCACCAAGCACAAGAAGAACTCAAACAACAAAAACAAAATCTAGAAGAAGCACTAGCAGAACTTCAAGGCGCCCAAGTGCAATTGGTGCAACAGAAATGATGCTAGTTGCTGGATTTTCCGGCATTGGCAAAACCGCAGTTGTCAACGAAGTGCATAAACCAATTGTGCGCCAACGCGGCTACTTTATCAAAGGCAAATATGACCAGTTCAACCGCAATATACCCTTCAGTGCCTTTGTGCAAGCATTCCGCGATTTAATAGAGCAATTATTAACCGAAAGTGATGTCCAACTAGGGCAATGGAAAAATAAGATTTTAGAGGCGGTTGGTGAAAATGGGCAAGTCATTATTGAAGTAATTCCCGAACTATCAAGAATTATTGGCGAACAACCACCAGCAGCAGAACTATCAGGAACAGCAGCCCAAAATCGTTTTAACTTACTCTTTCAAAAATTTACTCAAGTCTTTACCAGTGCATCACATCCCTTAGTAATATTTTTAGATGATTTGCAATGGGCAGATTCAGCATCGCTGAATTTAATGCAGTTATTAATGGCTGATACAGGTCATCTTTTCATTATTGGTGCGTACCGCGATAACGAAGTCAATCCAGCACATCCATTAGTATTGACTTTGAATGAAATTGCTAAATTACAAGCAACAATTAATACAATTATTTTAACACCATTAAATCAAGCCACAGTCAATCAGTTAGTTGCTGACACACTCAAATGTTCAGAAAATCTAGCATGGCATCTTTCTGTATTGATTTATCAAAAAACTAAAGGAAATCCATTTTTTGCAACACAGTTTCTCAAAGCATTGTATCAAGATGGATTAATCCAATTTGACTTTGAGTTAAGCTGTTGGCAATGCAATATATCAGAAGTGACGGCTCAAGCCGTTACAGATGACGTTGTAACTTTTATGAGTTTGCAACTGCAAAAATTCCCACACTCGACTCAAGATGTCTTGCAGTTAGCAGCTTGTATTGGTAACTCTTTTGATTTAGCAACTTTGGCAATTGTTTCGCAGCAATCGGAAATTGACACGGCTGCGGCTTTGTGGAAAGCTTTGCAAGAAGGGTTGATTTTACCAATTGGTGATGTTTATAAATTTTATGTCTGGCAAAAAACCCTTGCTGATACATCAGAAAATCAACTGATTGTTACATACAAATTCTTACATGACCGAGTACAGCAAGCAGCCTATTCCCTGATTCCTGATGACCAAAAACAGACGACTCATTACCAAATCGGACAACTGCTGCTGCAACAGATTTCCGCACAAGCTAGAGTTGACCGCATTTTTGAAATCGTCAATCAATTAAATTACGGCACGGCTTTAATTAGCGAACAAACTCAACGCTCGGAACTAGCACAACTTAATTTGATTGCATCTCGCAAAGCCAAAAATTCAACCGCCTATCAAGCAGCGCGTGAATATGTCACAGTGGGATTGTCTTTGTTGGGAGGAAATACTTGGCAGCAACAGTATGAAATGACCCTTGCCTTGCATGAATTAGCGGCGGAAGTGGCAATGCTAAATGGTAACTTTGAGGCGATGGAACAGTTCATTGATACTGTCATTCAACAGGCAGATTCCTTACTAGAAAAGGTTAATGTCTACTGCATTAGAATTCAATCTCATATTTCCCAAAGTAAATTGACTTGTGCGATCGCGATCGCCCAGCCAGTCTTACAACAGCTTGGTGTCAGCTTTCCCCAAACACCGACACCATCAAATCTTCAACAGGAAATCCAAGAGATTGAGGAACTGATTGGAGATAGGCAAATTGCCGATTTGGTTCACTTGCCACAGATGAGGGATGCAGAAAAACTCGCTACTCTGAAGATTGTCAATATCATAATCCCAGCAGCTTACCTCTCTGGCTCTGCGCTGTACCCATTGTTGAATAGTTTGTCCGTTAAACTCTCAATTCAGTACGGTAACACATCGACTTCTGCTTTAGGCTATGCGACCTATGGCAGTATTCTCTGCAATTTCTTACAAGCCGTAGATACAGGATCGCAATTTGGTTCCCTAGGACTCCAGATTATTTCAAAACTCGATGCCAAAGCAAGTAAAACAGATGTTTTGATGATCTTGGGGATATTTGTTGTACACCGCAAATCTCACATTAAAGAAACACTACCCCTCTTGCAAGAGGGTTATACCAGTGCCTTAGAATTTGGAAACCTGATACTTGCTGGATATAATGGGCACACTTTTTGTCTCAATTCTTTTTGGTGCAGTCAACCCCTGGCTACCTTAGAGCAGGATATTTGCGCCTACTGCCATAGTTTGATGCAAATAAATCAATTGACAACCGCAAATTATTGTCGGATTTATTGGCAACCGGTTTTAAATCTGCTAGGAGTTGCAGAACATACCACCTTTTTGTCTGGAAAAGCCCTTGAAGAAACAGAATTTCTCCAGCAGCTACAGTCTACCAATGATGGATATGGATTGTATATTTTCCATTTGTATAAACTAATGCTTTGTTTCTTGTTTGGAGAAATTGAGCCAGCGAAAAATCATGCTATTGAAGTCAGGCGCTATTTTATGGCTGGTGCGGGATTAGTCAGCGAACCAGTATTTTATCTTTACGATTCGCTGCTGACTTTGGCACAATTGAATCCACAGTTAGATGCAACATCAGCAGCATTGCAGAGTGTAACAGAAAACCAAACCCACTTACAGCAATGGGCGCATCATGCACCCATGAATTACCAGCATAAGGTGGATTTGGTAGAGGCAGAAAAATACCGAGTATTAGGCAAGAATTATGAAGCAGGGGATTATTACGATCGCGCTATTTCTTTTGCTAAAGCCAACGGCTACCTCCAAGAAGAAGCCTTAGCTAACGAACTGACAGCTAAATTTTACCTGGCTTGGGGTAAAGCAAAAGTTGCCGCAGGCTATATGCAAGAAGCTTACTATTGTTACGCCAAATGGGGTGCAAAAGCCAAAGTTGCCGATTTAGAAAAACGCTATCCGCAACTACTTGCCCCCATATTACAGCAAACTCGTTCGGCCTTTTCAATTAACGAAACCATCTTCGCTTTGGGAACTGTCACCTCCACTTCTACGAGTTCTAGCAGTAGTGTCTCAGATATCCTAGATTTAAAAGCGATTCTCAAAGCCTCTCACACTATCTCCAGTGAAATCGAACTGGAGAAACTGCTTGCATCGTTACTGAGAATCGTCATCGAAAATGCCGGGGCTGATAAATGCGTGTTAATGCTGTTGCGAGACAGTCGCCTGTTGATTAAAGGGTCAATGACTTTGGGAACAGAACCAGTAGTGTTGCAGAAAATTCCTGTGGAGGAGAGTCAGGATATTCCCCACAAGCTCATTTACAAAGTCTTGCACAACAGTCAGACTATTGTCCTGCTGGATGCAACAGCAGATTCCACCTTAGCCAACGACCCCTATATCATACGCCAGCAGCCCAAGAGTATTTTGTGTAGCCCGATTTTGCATCAAGGCAAGTTGAGAGGCATTTTATATCTAGAAAATAACTTAGCAACGGGGGCATTCACCAGCGAACGCATCGAACTACTCAATTTACTATGCGCTCAAGCTGCAATTTCCTTGGAAAATGCCCAACTTTACGAACGTTCCTTAGAATATGCCCAACAGCTAAAACAGTCATTCGCCGAATTGAGTGCCGCCCAGTCTCGCTTCCACAACTTAGTAGACAACGTGCCTGGGGTGGTTTTTCAATACCAGATGAGTGCTGATGGAATCCTATCGTTAAACTACATCAGTGCTGACTGTTACAATTTGTACGAAATTACGCCAGAGCAAGCTGCTGCCGATGCGAAGTTTTTTGACAAAATGGTACATCCTGATGATGTGGCTTCTTACCAGGAATCAAGTACTGACACCGTTCAAACTGTATCTCACTGGCGCTGGGAGGGGCGAATCGTCACTCCATCAGGAATCGTCAAGTGGATTCACGGCGAATCTAGAATTGAACGGCGTGTGGATGGAACGCTAGTTTGGGATGGATTGTTTTTGGATATTAGCGATCGCAAGCAAGCAGAACTGGCATTGCAACAAGCTCAATTACAAATTGTTCAAAGTGAGAAAATGTCTGCGTTGGGTAACTTAGTTGCTGGTGTCGCCCATGAAATGAATAATCCTCTCGGTTTTATTGCTGCCAGTCTCAAACAAGCTAAACCAACGTTTACTGATATTATCGAACACTTAAAACTCTATCAAGAAACTTTACCAAACAAGAGCGAAGAAATTCTCGACCATGAGTCAGAAATTGATTTGGAATATAGCTTATCAGACTTGCCCAAAATGCTTGATTCCATGACTATGGCATGTGACAGGCTCAAAAACATCAGCACTTCACTCCGCACTTTCTCTCGTGCTGACAAAGACTACAAAGTACCGTTTAATATTCACGAAGGTATTGATAGTACCATTCTCATTCTCAAACATCGTCTGAAAGCCAACCCTGAACGTCCGACGATTGAAGTTGTCACTAACTACGGTAATTTACCTCAAGTTGAATGCTTTCCTGGGCAATTGAATCAGGTATTTATGAATATCTTAGCGAATGCTATTGATGCATTAGAAGAATCGAATCATGGACGTAATTTTGAGGAAATCAAAGCCAATTCCAACCGAATTACAATTACCACTTCAATAGTAGAGAAGCTCGTGAAAATTGCCATTGCAGATAACGGTAAGGGGATGAGTGAAGAAATCAAACAAAAGATTTTTGACCATTTATTTACTACGAAATCTGTGGGGAAAGGTACGGGGTTAGGGTTGGCGATCGCCCGACAAATCGTCGAATCAACCCACGGTGGCAAATTGAGTTGCAATTCTGTTCTGGGTCATGGTACAGAATTTCTCATTGAAATTGCAATGTAAATCTTTGCTGTTGTTTATCAAACACTTAATCTATCTGGGAACACTATATCTGTAAATCTCACTCTTTGAGCAGTTATGGTCAGCACTCTTGTTAGGATTCCCGGATATCACATAACTGAAGAACTCTACAATGGTTCGAGAACGCTGGTTTATCGAGGGTATCGAGAGAGTGACTCTTTACCAGTAACGATCAAACTGCTGAAAAATCCCTATCCGAGTTTTGGCGAACTCTTGTCGTTTCGCAATCAATACACCATTGCTAAAAATCTCAACTCACCGCTAATCGTCCAAAGCTATAGCCTTCAAGCCTATGAGAATGGCTATGCGCTGGTAATGGAAGATTTTGGCGGGATTTCTCTCAAAGAATGGGAACTCACAGGGAATCTACAATCTCTACAGGAGTTTCTAGAAATTGCGATCGCTCTGTGCGACACCTTAAATTTACTCTACCACGAGCGCATCATCCACAAAGACATTAAACCCAGCAATATATTAATTAATCCCGCAACCAAACAAGTTAAATTAATTGACTTTAGTATTGCATCTTTACTACCACAAGAAACGCAGACAGTAATCAATCCTAATGTATTAGAAGGGACACTTGCTTATATTTCCCCCGAACAAACAGGCAGAATGAATCGGGGGATTGACTATCGCACAGACTTATATTCACTCGGCGTAACTTTCTACGAATTACTCACGGGAGAATTACCTTTTGCATCAAACGATCCGATGGAGTTAGTGCATTGTCATATTGCAAAACTTCCACTGCTAGTATATGACATTAACCGACAAATCCCATTTGTACTCTCGGAGATTGTCAATAAATTAATGGCGAAAAACGCCGAAAATCGATATCAGAGTGCGTTGGGATTAAAGTTTGATTTAGAAAATTGTTTAACTCAGTTACAAGTTTCGGGTAAGATTGAGAGCTTTGAAATAGCGAGTAGGGATGTGTGCGATCGCTTCATCATCCCCGATAAACTTTATGGCAGAGACATGGAGGTTCAAACTCTCCTGCAAGCATTTGAGCGAGTCAGCCTTGGCACAACAGAAATGATGCTGGTTGCTGGGTTTTCGGGGATTGGCAAAACTGCTATTGTCAACGAAGTGCATAAGCCGATTGTCAGACAACGCGGCTACTTTATCAAAGGCAAATTTGACCAGTTTAACCGCAATATCCCGTTGAGTGCCTTTGTACAGGCATTCCGAGATTTAATGGAACAATTGTTAAGCGAAACTGATGAGCAACTAGCGCAGTGGAAAGAGAAAATCCTCTGTGCTTTAGGTGAAAATGGGCAAGTCCTAATTGAAGTCATTCCCGAACTAGAGCAGATTATCGGCAAACAACCAGCAGCCCCAGAACTCAATGGTAGTGCCGCCCAGAACCGCTTCAACTTGGTATTTGTAAAATTCATTGCCGCGTTCGCTACACTAGAACATCCGTTAGTGATATTCTTCGATGACTTGCAGTGGGCAGATTCAGCTTCACTGAGTTTAATGCAAGTGTTGATGAGTCAAAGCGAAGTGGATTCCCTGCTAACAATCGGGGCATACCGAGATAACGAAGTCTTTCCCAGCCATCCGCTAATGCTGATACTGGAGGAGATGAAGAAAGCTGAGGCAACTATCAGTACCCTTACCCTCACCCCGTTAAGTCAATCTCAGATCGATTGTTTGGTTGCCGACACCCTCAGTTGTTCCACAGTTCTAGCACAACCCCTGGCAGAGTTAGTTTATCAAAAAACCAAAGGCAATCCCTTCTTTGCTACCCAATTTCTCAGAGCTTTACATCAGGAGAACTACATTACATATAACCTGCAAGTTGGACACTGGCAATGCGATATGGTGTCGGTGAAATTGCTCTCGCTTACTGATGATGTGGTTGAATTCATGGCGCAGCAATTACAAAAGTTGCCACAAACCACTCAAGAGATACTGAAGCTGGCTGCTTGTGTGGGGGCACAGTTCGATCTGGAAACATTGGCGATCGTTTCAGAACGATCGCCAACCGATGCAGCCACAGCATTGTGGAAAGCTTTGCAGGAAGGCTTGATTTTACCCACAAGTCAGATTTACAAGTTTTTTCAGGATGCCCAAAAGTCCCAAGGGGAGACAGTTAATCCGACCTATCGGTTCCTGCACGATCGCGTCCAACAAGCTGCTTATTCTCTGATTCCTGACGACCAAAAGCAAGCGACTCATCTCAAAATTGGGCAATTGCTGTTGCAAAATACTGCACCTGAAGCCATAGAACTGAATGTTTTTGATATTGTTAATCAGTTGAACAATGGAATTGCTCTGATAAATCGGATCGCCGATCGCTATGAGTTAGCGCAGTTGAATCTGATTGCTGGCAAAAAAGCAAAAGTTTCCACAGCTTATAAAGCAGCCATTAAATACTGTGCGATCGGTATGGAAATGCTTCCCGAAGATAGTTGGCAAACTGCCTACGACCTCACGTTTAAGCTTTATCGGGAATGTGCAGAATGCGAATACATCACAGGACGCTTTGACGAGGCAGAACGACTCTTCCATCAGGCATTACAGTACGTCGAGAATAAATTCGAGCTAGCAGACATTTATGGGCTGCAACTAGCTCTGAGATCCAATCAGGGAGAGAATTTACTCGCCGCTTATGAAGCTGCACTGAGTGGCTTGAGTGTTATGGGTATGAGCATTCCGGCAACCGATGCAGGTCAGCAAGCGCTAATTGCAACTACACTCCAGGAAATTCATTCCAAACTGGCAACTGTGCAACCCGCAGATTTATTCGATCTGCCTGCGATGACCGATCCGGCGAAGAAAGTATGTATGTCAATCCTCCCCGATTTATGGGGAGCTGCTTATGTTGGTGGCAATCAAGCGCTGACAATTCTCAGCATCCTGTTAATGGTTCAGACTTCATTCACCTATGGCAATGCCGAAAGTTCGGGTTGCGCTTATTGTTTGTATGGGATGATGCTCACAATTCAGGGAGACTATCGAAGTGCTTATGAGTTCGCTACTTTAGGGCAAAAGCTCGATCGCCAATTCAATAGCACCAAGTTCATTCCTAAAACCAATAACGTTTTTGGTCATACAATCAATCCCTACAACAGACCACTGGTGGAAAACATCGCAGTTTACCAACAATCTGTTCAGATTAGTTATGAAACAGGTGACATTGGGTTTGGCATTTGGGCAGTAATATGTCTGATTTGGACAATGCTGCTGAAGGGCGATTGCTTATCAGAGGTGTATGCCGAAACCGAGAAATACTTGAGCTATGTGCAACAAGTAAATAATGCGAACATGACGCTGACATTTAATCTCCAACAGCAATTTCTTTTGCACCTGCAAGGTTTATTAGAAGAACCCGATCTGCTAGTCGATCGCGGCGATCGCCAGATTGTCTGTCTTGATGCTTGGCAAAAGAATAATTTTGAAGCTGGGATCAATTGGTATTGCTTCTTGAAACTCCAGCTATTGTACTTGTACGGTCGCTATGCCGATGCCCTGGAAGTTGCTGCAATTGCTGAAAAAACCCTGGCTTCTAATCTTGGTCTGTTTCCGATCGTTTTATTCCACTTCTATTACCCACTTAGTTTAGCCGCGCTTTATCCCCAAGCAACACCAGAGAATCAACAACACTACTGGAATGTGATGCAGCAGCACCGCCAGCTTCTAGAAACCTGGGCCGAGACTTGTCCAGAGAACTTTTTGCATCAATCGCTGTTGCTTGGGGCTGAAATGGCAAAAGTTTCTGGTAATTACGCAGATGCGATCGCCTGTTACGATCGCGCCATTACCGCAGCCAAAGAAAATCACTTTAGCCAAATTGAAGCACTCGCCAACGAACTAGCAGCAAAGTTTTACCTGGAATGGGATAAGGAGCGGATTGCTCAGGAGTATATGATTCAAGCTTACTATGGCTATGTTCGTTGGGGAGCCAAAGCCAAGGTTGCTGATTTAGAAAAACGCTATCCTCAACTACTTGCTGCGATATTACAGCAAACCCGTTCTCCCCTTTCCATTAACGAAACCATCTTCGCTTTGGGGAGCGTTACATACACCAGTTCGGCCACTTCTAGCAGCAGTTCTGATTCCCTAGATTTAGCAGCTGTTCTCAAAGCTTCCCAAACTCTTTCAGAGCAAATCGAACTTGAAAAACTGCTTTCATCGTTGCTTAGAATCGTCATCGAAGATGCAGGGGCGGATAAATGCGTGTTGATGTTGTTGCGAGACGATCGCTTGTTGGTCAAAGGGTTAATTGTTGAGGGGTCACAACCAATTGTATTGCAGCGCATTCCCATTGAAGAGAGCCAAGATATTCCCCTGAAGCTGATTTACAAAGTCAAGCACAACAGGCAGACTGTTGTCCTGGTGGATGCGACAGCAGATCCCACCTTAGCCAACGATCCATATATTGTTCGTCAACAGCCCAAGAGTATCTTGTGCAGTCCGATTTTGCGTCAAGGCAAGTTGATGGGCATTTTATATCTAGAAAATAATTTAGCAATGGGAGCGTTCACCAGCGATCGCGTCGAACTGCTGAATTTAATCTGCGCTCAAGCTACCATTTCCCTAGAAAATGCCCGACTCTACGAACGTTCCTTAGAATATGCCCAACAGTTAGAGCGATCGCTTGCCGAATTGAGTGCGAGTAACTCTCGCTTTGAGAAACTTGTAGATAATGTTCCTGGGGTTGTTTATCAGTATCAGATATTTGCTGATGGTGCAATGTCTCTCACCTATATGAGTAGAGAATGTTATGAACTATACGAAATTACAGCCGAACAAGCGATCGCTAATGTGCAGCTGCTCCTGGAGAGAATGCATCCAGATGATGTCGCAAGTTACCAGCAGTCTGTTATTGACTCAATGCAAACCTTAACTTCTTTTGACTGGTCAGGGCGAATTATTACACCATCTGGGATGATTAAATGGATTCACTCCCAAGCCCGAATAGAACAAAAAGCCGATGGAACTATAGTTTGGGATGGATTCTTGTTGGATATTAGCGAACGCCGAAAAGTAGAACTTGCTTTAGAGGAAAAATCGCTCTTATTACAACAGGCGCTAACCGATTTGCAAAACGCCCAATTACAAACGATCCAAAGTGAGAAAATGTCTGCTTTGGGTAACTTAGTTGCTGGTGTTGCTCACGAAATGAATAATCCTTTGGGCTTTATTGCTGCTAGTCTGCAACAAACTCAACCCATCATTGCCGATCTTACCGAACACCTGAAACTCTATCAAACAACTTTCCCAAATAGCAGTGAGGAAATTATTGACCATGCCGAGCAAATTGATTTGGAATATAGCTTAGAAGACGTATCTAAGGTAATTGAATCTATGACGATGGCGTGCAACAGGCTGAAAAAAATCAGCACTTCACTCTGCACTTTTTCTCGTGCCGATCAAGATTATAAAGTGCTATTTAATATTCACGAAGGTATTGATAGCACCCTTCTGATTCTCAAACATCGCCTCAAAGCTAACCAACAACGTCCAGCTATTGAAGTGATAACTAACTATGGGAATTTACCGCCAATTGAATGTTTTCCTGGTCAATTAAATCAGGTGTTTATGAATATTCTTGCTAATGCTATTGATGCAATAGATGAGTCGAATATTGGACGCAGTTTTCAGGAAATTCAAACAAATATTAATTGCATTACAATTAATACTTCACTAGCAAATAGTGTTGTAAAAATTACCATTGCTGATAATGGCAAAGGAATAAGCGAATCAGTTAAACAAAAGATTTTTGAGCATTTATTTACTACAAAAGCTGTGGGAAAAGGTACGGGGTTGGGGTTGGCGATCGCTCGACAAATCGTTGAATCAACCCACGGCGGTAAATTGAGTTGCAACTCTGTTCTTGGTGAAGGAACAGAATTTCTCATTGAAATTCCGGTGTAAATTTTTATTCTTGTTTCTAAATAACTTGAAATATCTGGGAACACTATATCTGTAAATCATCACTCCTTGAGCAGTATGGTCAGCACTTTTGTTAGGATTCCTGGATATCGCATAACTGAAGAACTTTACAATGGTTCGAGAACACTCGTTTATCGAGCAGTTCGAAAAACCTACTCAGTACCAGTAGCGATTAAACTACTGAAAAATCCTTTGAGCAAATCATAGGATGTGTTCCTAACGTATCAAGAACTGCTATTCTATTTTCAAGAATTGGTATTAATTGGGAGTTTTTAGCATCAGTTGAGGGATTAAAAATTAGAGTTACTCCTTGATGGCATCATTGATGACATTAAATGCTCCTGAGGGATCATTGGGATTAATAAATATTCCTCTTAAAGGATAACCGTCTTTGACGACAGTAATTCCTGGTAAAGGTGGGTATATAGGAGGTGCAATAACACTCCTGTAGAGGAATCCATTTTCTTCAACGCTGCCTACAGCAAGTTTGTATTTATCACCATAAGCCTTTTCAACTTCTAATTTTAACTTGGCTTTGACATTTTCAGCGTCAGGGGACTTATTTGAAACCAAAACTACAACAGTAATCTTGTCAGATACTAATACTTGACTTTCAAGATTATCCGGATTAACGGTTACCCAAGTAGCCGCCATTGCTGGAGATGTCAAAAACATCAAGGTACTTACAACTACAACCAAGAACACTGATATTAATCGTCGTCCGATTTTAGTAATAGTTTTCATGATTTCCTCTATGCGAGTGAAAAACTTCGTCAATAATTTAATATGACTGAAAGACAAAGGCAAGGACAGTTAAGACAGTTAAGACACTTAAGCAAATCTTTAGAAAAATTTAATAATTGCGTTGTGGGACAAGTTCTTAAGAAAACGGGAGGCCGGGTAGATCCTAAATTAACGAATCAATTGATTGATAAAAAGTTGGGTAAACAACTTCAGACATCTGGGAATACTAAATCCGGAAGTCTTAAAGATTTAGCAGTATGGTTAGCACTCTTGTCAATATTCCTGGATACAAGGTTAGCGAAGAACTCTACAATGGTTCTAGAACCATTGTTTATCGAGGGTATCGAGAGACTGACTCATTACCTATAGTTATTAAACTGCTGAAAAATCCTCATCCGAGTTTTGGCGAACTCTTGTCGTTTCGGAATCAGTACACCATCGCTAAAAATCTCAACTCACCCCTAATAGTCCAAACTTATAGCCTAGAACCCTATCAAAATGGCTATGCGCTAGTGATGGAAGACTTTGGGGGGATTTCCCTCAAGGAATGGGGAATCAAGGGAAGGGGAAAATCTCTACAGGAGTTTCTAGAAATTGCGATCGCACTATGCAATACCTTAGATATACTCTACCACGAACGGATTATTCACAAAGACATTAAACCTAGCAATATTCTGATTAATCCCGAAACCAAACAAGTTAAATTAATCGACTTTAGTATTGCATCTTTACTACCACGAGAAACCCAAACGCTAGTCAATCCCAATATCTTAGAAGGAACACTCGCTTATATTTCCCCAGAACAAACAGGAAGAATGAATCGGGGGATTGACTACCGAACTGATTTTTATTCTTTGGGTGTGACATTTTACGAGTTACTTACAGGAAATTTACCTTTTGCATCAAACGAGCCAATGGAATTGGTGCATTGTCATATTGCTAAACTTCCACAAATTTTAAAAAATAGAGAAGATATTCCCCAAGTTATTTGCGATATTGTGATGAAATTGATGGCAAAAAATGCCGAAGATCGATATCAAAGTGCCTTGGGACTGAAGTTTGATTTAGAAAAATGTTTGTCTCAGCTACAAGTTTATGGTAAGATTGAAGCTTTTGAAATTGCACAGCGTGATGTGTGCGATCGCTTCATCATTCCTGATAAACTTTATGGACGAGAAACCGAAATATTAACTTTACTCCAAGCTTTTGAGAGAGTCAGTCTTGGTGCAACAGAAATGATGCTGGTAGCAGGTTTTTCAGGAATTGGAAAAACTGCGGTTGTCAATGAAGTTCATAAACCGATTGTTCGCCAACGCGGTTATTTTATCAAAGGCAAATATGACCAATTTCAACGGAATATTCCCTTTAGTGCATTTGTACAAGCATTCCGGGATTTAATGGGGCAATTGTTAACCGAAAGTGATGCACAGATTCAGGAATGGAAAAGCAAGATTTTAGATGTTGTTGGGGAAAATGGACAGGTAATTATTGAAGTCATTCCCGAATTATCAAGAATTATTGGCGAACAACCACCCGCCATACAATTATCAGGAACAGCAGCACAAAATAGATTTAATTTATTATTTCAACAATTTACCCAAGTTTTTACCAGTGTCGAACATCCATTAGTGATGTTTTTAGATGACTTGCAATGGGCAGATTCGGCATCATTGAAGTTAATGCAGCTATTAATGGCTGATACAAAACATCTTTTGTTAATTGGTGCGTACCGTGATAACGAAGTAAATCCAGCACATTCATTAATGTTGGCTTTGAGTGAAATTAAAAAAAACAAAGCGACGATTAATACAATTACTTTAGTACCACTGAGTCAACTCAAAGTTAATCAATTAGTTGGTGACACACTTAAATGTGCAGAAACTTCGGCATGGACTCTTTCTCAATTAATCTATCAGAAAACTCAAGGAAATCCGTTTTTTGCAATCCAGTTTCTCAAAGCATTGCATCAAGAAAATCTGATTCAATTTGATATTGAGTTAGGCTGTTGGCAATGTGACATTACCCAAGTGATGACTCAAGCCGTTACAGATGATGTTGTTGCCTTTATGGGTTTTCAATTACGAAAACTAGCGCTATCAACTCAACAGATGTTACAGCTAGCTGCTTGTATTGGGAATCAGTTTGATTTAGCAAGTTTGGCAATTGTTTCTAAACAATCTCAAATCGAAACGGCTGCGGCTTTGTGGAAAGCATTACAAGAAGGGTTGATTTTACCTAATGGTGATGTTTATAAATTTTATCAACAAGAGTCATTAGTCATTGGTCATTTGTCATTAGACAAAAGCGAACAAATGACCAATGACCAAGGACAAATGACAGTTTCTTACAGATTTTTACACGATCGCGTCCAACAAGCCGCTTATTCTCTGATTCCCGATGACCAAAAACAACTGACGCACTTAAAAATTGGACAATTGCTTTTAAGTGTAATGAGCGAGACAGAAAAAGAGGAAAAAATCTTTGAAATTGTCAATCAATTAAATAAAGGAGCCGATTTAATTGTTGTAGAAACTGAACGTGAGGAATTAGCAAAGCTAAATCTAGTTGCTGCCCAAAGAGCTAAATCTGCAACCGCTTACGTTGCAGCAATTGAATACGCCACTAAAGGTATACAACTTCTTCCAACAAGTTGTTGGCAGCAATGCTATGAACTAACGTTAGCTCTGCATGATTTAGCCGCAGAAGTAGCCTGTCTGAGCGGTGATTTTAGGCAAATGGAGCAGATAGCTGACGAAGTAGTGCAAAATGCTCGTCAATTACTAGACAAAGTGAAGGTCTATGAAGTGAGAATTTTGGCCGAGGTAGCCCAGAGTCAACAGCCCAAAGCTATTAAAACCGCTCTTTCGATTTTGGAATTATTTGGAGTATTGTTTCCAGAGCCGACTGACGCAGATATTACTGAAAGTTTGCAACAGACTCAAGATGTATTAAAAGGACAACATTTAGAAGATTTCTTGGAACTGCCGGAAATGACAGACTTCCAAGCCCTGGCAACAATCCGAATTTTAGCGGCGGTGACAGCAGCAGTCTATCAAGCGGTTCCAGAATTACTGCCATTAATCGTGTGTAAGCAGATTAGGTTATCAGTAGAATACGGTAATGCTGCGGTATCAGCACAGGCTTATGCTTGGTATGGAGTAATTTTGTGTGTTATTGGAGAAATAGACTTAGGCGATCGCATTGGTGAACTGGCAATGGGACTACTATCACGCTTCCAAAGCAAAGAATTTAAAGCCAGCACGATTAACATGGTTTATCCCTTCGTGAAGCCTTGGAAACATCATATTCAAAATTCACTTGCTCCTTTACTCGACGGATACCATAGCGGTCTGGAGATGGGTACTTTAGAATATGCTGCCTACTGTGCCTACAATTACTGTTCGCTTTCCTTTTTTCTCGGAAAAGATTTATCAATCCTAGAACCAGAGATGAAGGTTTACAATCAGGCATTGGCTCAACTCAAACAGGAAGTTGCTCATAATTATCTGAGAGTCTTTTACCAATCCGTCTTAAATTTACTCGCCGAGAGCAAGTGTCCTTGGGAAATTCAAGGTGTAATCTATGACGAACAAATCATGTTGCCCTTGCATCAGCAGGCAAACGATCTTTACGCAATGGGAACACTGTATATCAATAAATTAATTCTTTGTTACTTGTTTAATGAGTGGGAACAAGCTATCAAAGTGGCGGCTGATGCCAAACAATATTTAAGTGGAGTATCCGGCTGTTTTATGGTTCCGGTGTTTCACTTTTACGATTCATTGACTCACCTGGCGATGTTACCCAACGCTCAAGGTAAAGAATGCCTCCCCCAGCAAGTTGTTGACAACCAGAAGAAGCTGGAACAATGGGCAAACCATGCACCCACAAACCATTTACACAAATTTTATTTGGTTGAAGCAGAGCAGTATCGGGTATTGGGGCGGATGTATGAAGCAATGGATTACTACGATCGCGCGATCGCCTCTGCAAAAGAAAACGCATATATCCAAGAAGAAGCACTAGCGAATGAACTTGCTGGCAAATTTTACCTCAACTGGGGCAAAGAAAAACTCGCCCAAGCATATATGCAAGAAGCATATTACTCTTACGCACGTTGGGGGGCAAAAGCCAAGGTTGCCGATCTGGAAAGACGCTATCCGCAACTGCTAGCCCCTATCCTCCAGCAAACCCATTCTCCTTTCTCCACTAGCGAAACAATCTTCTCGTTAGCAAGTGTTACACCCACGAATTCCGGCACTTCCCACAGTAGTAGTGTTTCTGTTGCTTTAGATTTAGCTGCTATTCTCAAAGCCTCTCACACTCTTTCCGGCGAAATCGAATTTGAAAAACTGCTTTCATCGTTGCTTGAAATCGTCATTGAAAATGCTGGGGCTGATAAATGCGTGTTTATGCTGTTGCGAAACGATTCGCTAGGCGATACCAAAGGCGAACGTCTGCTAATTAAAGGGTCAATTACCGTGGGGATGCAGCCAGTAGTGTTACAACGCCTTCCCGTTGAGGACAGTCAAGACATTCCCCTGAAGCTGATTTACAAAGTGAAGCACGATAGACAGACTGCTGTGATAGTTGATGCGATCGCCGATCCGACTTTAGCCAACGACCCCTATATCATACGTCAGCAGCCGAAAAGTATCTTGTGTAGCCCGATTTTGCATCAAGGTAAATTGATGGGCATTTTATATCTAGAAAATAATTTAGCAACAGGGGCGTTCACAAAAGATCGCGTCGAACTGCTCAACTTGCTGTGTACTCAGGCGGCAATTTCTTTAGAAAATGCCCGACTTTATGAACGTTCCTTAGAAAATGCCCAACAGCTAGAGCGATCGCTTGAGGAGTTAAGCGCCGCCCAGTCTGTCTTGCAAGCATCCCAGCAAAAACTCCAGTTATTGGTTCAGCAAACTCCATTAGCAGTTATAGAGTGGGATACCAATTTTCAGGTTACTGACTGGAACCCAGGCGCAGAAAGAATCTTTGGCTACAGCAAACAAGAGGCTTTGGGTTGTGACTTCAAATTCATCATTCCTGAAATAATTCAAGTAGAAATGGAGCGAGTCAGCGTCGAAATTATATCGCAGGAGGGCGGCAATTACAGTATCAATGAAAATATGACAAAGGATGGTAAAATTATCATTTGTGCTTGGTATAATAATCCGCTTGTAAATGCAGATGGCGAGTCAATCGGAGTTGCTTCCCTAGCAGATGATATTACAGAACAACAAGTTGCGCTACGCGATCGCAAAGTTGCTGAAGTCCAACTTCAACAAAAAGCACAAGAGCTAGAAACTGCTTTACAAAACCTGCAACAAGCACAATTACAAATGGTGCAAACTGAGAAAATGTCTGCACTAGGTAATCTTGTGGCAGGTGTAGCTCACGAAATGAATAATCCCCTTGGTTTTATTGCTGCTAGTCTCAAACAAGCGAAACCTACTATCGCTGATATTGTTGAACATCTCAGACTATATCAAGAAAGTTTACCCAACAAAAGCGATGAAATCGAAGACCACGCCGAAGAAATCGACTTGGATTATAGCTTAGAAGACTTACCCAAGATGATTGATTCTATGTCTATGGCGTGTGACAGGCTAAAGAACATCAGCACCAGTTTGAGAACTTTCTCTCGTGCCGATCAAGACTACAAAGTACCTTTCAATATCCACGAAGGCATTGATAGCACAATTTTAATTCTCAAACATCGTCTCAAGGCCAATGAACAACGTCCGGCGATTCAAGTTGTTGCAAACTACGGTAATTTACCTCAAGTAGAATGTTTCCCCGGTCAATTAAATCAGGTATTTATGAATATTTTCGCTAATGCTATTGATGCATTAGATGAATCTAATCATGGACTCAGCTTTGAAGAAATTAAAGCCAATCCTAACTGCATTACAATTACAACCTCAGTCGAAAATAATCTAATTAAAGTTTCCATTACTGATAATGGCAAAGGGATGAACGAATCAGTTAAACAAAAAATATTTGACCATTTATTTACGACAAAAGCTGTTGGTAAAGGGACGGGTTTAGGGTTGGCGATCGCTCGTCAAATCGTTGAAGAAACCCACGGTGGCAAATTAAGTTTTAATTCGGTTCTGAGTCAGGGTACAGAATTTACGATTGAAATTCCGGTATGAATCTCGGATACTCCTTGTTCGCGCCGCGTTTCGTAAAGAATGGATGGGATTAGCGCCAATTTTCTTTGAGTCTAAATCCTGAAAATTTCAAGTCGTGGAGCGACGGGTTCGCTTGATATCTGGGAACACTATATCTGGAGTCTTAAAGATTTAGCAGTATGGTTAGTACGAGAGTCAATATTCCCGGATATCAGGTTAGCGAAGAACTCTACAATGGTTCTAGAACCATCGTTTATCGAGGGTATCGAGAGACTGACTCATTACCCGTAACGATCAAACTGCTGAAAAATCCTTATCCGAGTTTTGGCGAACTTTTGTCGTTTCGCAATCAGTACACCATAGCGAAAAATCTCAACTCACCTCTAATCGTCCAAACTTATAGCCTAGAACCGTATCAAAATGGTTATGCGTTGGTAATGGAAGATTTTGGGGGGATTTCTCTCAAGGATTGGGGAGTGGGGAGAAACTTAGAATCTTTGATAGAGTTTTTAGAAATAGCGATCGCACTGTGCAACACCTTAGATATATTGTATCGCGGCCGGATTATTCATAAAGATATCAAACCCGCCAATGTTTTAATTAATCCAGACACAAAACAAGTTAAATTAATTGACTTTAGTATTGCATCCCTACTACCACGGGAAACTCAAACACTGATGAATCCCAATGTCTTGGAAGGGACACTTGGTTATATTTCTCCCGAACAAACAGGAAGAATGAATCGGGGGATTGATTACCGGACTGATTTCTATTCTTTAGGTGTCACTTTTTATGAACTACTTACGGGTGAGTTACCGTTCCATTCAAACGATCCGATGGAGTTGGTACATTGTCATCTAGCAAAACTTCCACCATCTCTTCAGGAAGTTAAAAATGAACAGATTCCGCAAGTGTTGTCAGATATTGTCATGAAATTAATGGCAAAAAATGCTGAAGACCGCTATCAGAGTGCATTGGGATTGAAATTTGATTTAGAAACTTGTTTATCTCAACTCCAAGAAACTGGTGAAATTAAAAGTTTTCCAATTGCTCAACGGGATCTGTGCGATCGCTTTATTATCCCTGATAAACTTTATGGACGAGAAACAGAAGTAGAAACTCTCCTGCAAGCATTTGAGCGCGTTAGTACAGGTGCGACAGAAATGATGCTGGTGGCTGGTTTTTCGGGTATTGGGAAAACCGTTGTAGTTAACGAAGTTCATAAACCAATCGTCAAAAAACGCGGTTATTTTATCAAAGGGAAATATGACCAATTTCAACGAAATATTCCCTTTAGCGCTTTTGTGCAAGCCTTCCGCGATTTAATCGGGCAATTATTAACCGAAAGCGATGCTCAAATTCAGCAATTTAAAACCAATATTTTAGCGGCTGTAGGTGATAATGGACAGGTAATTATTGAAGTTATCCCGGAATTAGAAAGAATTATTGGTCAGCAACCACCTGCTACAGAATTATCAGGAACTGCCGCCCAGAATCGGTTTAATTTATTATTTCAGAAATTTACCCAAGTCTTTACCAGTGAAAAACATCCATTGGTGATGTTTTTAGATGATTTACAATGGGTAGATTCAGCATCGTTGATGTTAATACAGTTATTAATGGCTGATACCAAACATCTTTTCTTAATTGGTGCTTATCGTGATAACGAAATCAACCCAGCACATCCATTAATGTTGACTTTGAATGATATCCAAAAAACAGCAGCCACAATTAATACGATTACTTTAGCGCCTCTGAGTCAATCGCAAGTAAATCAATTAGTTGTAGATACACTGAAATGTACAAAAGATTCGGCATTACCTGTTTCTCAATTGGTATTTCAGAAAACTCAAGGTAATCCGTTTTTTGCCATCCAGTTTCTCAAGGCACTACACCAAGATGGGTTAATTGAATTTAACTTTGAATCAGGATATTGGCAATGTGATATTACCCAAATCAATCAGCAAGCAGTTACAGATGATGTTGTGAATTTCATGATATTTCAATTACAAAGACTGCCTAAATCAACTCAAAAAGTGTTGCAGTTAGCTGCTTGTATTGGCAACCAATTTGATTTAGCAACTTTGGCAATTGTTTCGCAAGAATCAGAAATTGAAACGGCTGCTAGTTTATGGAAAGCTTTACAAGAAGGGTTGATTTTACCGATTAGTGATGTTTATAAGTTTTATCAAGATTCGTCATTGGTCATCCCTTCTCTACGAGACGCTACGCGTAGCTTGCTTCCCCGTAGGGGTACGGCTCCGCTCAGGGCGAGTGGTCAGTCGTCATTAGAAAAAAGCGAACGAATGACAAAGGATAAAGGACAAAGGACAGCTTATTATAGATTTTTACATGACAGAGTACAACAAGCTGCCTATTCTCTAATTCCCGATCGTCAAAAACAAGCAACTCATCTCAAAATTGGTCAATTACTTCTCCAAAATTCCTCTCAAATAGAACAAGAAGAAAAACTGTTTGATATTGTTGGACATTTGAATTTAGGGCAAGAGTTAATCACTCAATTAAGCGAACGAGAAGCCTTGGCTCGGCTTAACTTAGCAGCAGGAGATAAAGCCAAAAATTCTACCGCTTACGCTGCTGCTAGAGCCTATTTACAAACTGGAATTGAGCTACTTACAGCGAATTGCTGGCAAGAACAATATGAATTGACCCTGAGTCTCTACGTTGCCGCCACCGAAGCCGCCTACTTGAATGCTGACTTTGATGGCATGGAACAGATCGCAGTACAGGTGTTGAAATCAGCCCAGACGATTTTAGACAAAGTTAAAATTTACGAAATTCAAATTGCTGCCCAGACTGCCCAGACCAGAATATTAGAAGCGATCGCAGTTGGCAGAGATGCACTCTTTCAATTGGGGATTGAACTCCCCACTGCACCTGACGAAGCCAAAATTGGCAAAGTACTACAGACTGTAGCCAGCCTTCAAAGCGGCAGAGGGATTGAAGAATTAGTCGATCTACCTATCATGAGCGACCGCCAAACTCAGGCAGCTATGCAACTCTTAGGAATATTATTTTCACCGATTCTACAGGCAATGCCCGGATTACTGCCCATACTGAGCGCAACGATGGTGAGTTTATCACTCCAGTTTGGGAATGCACCTGCATCAACGGTGGGGTATATGATTCACGGTATGGTGTTGTGTGCCTTTTTGTCAGAAGTGAAAACAGGCTATAGCTTTGGGCGATTAGCAATGAATTTGCTTGACCGATTTAATGTCGGGGAATTCAAGTGTAAGATTCTACTTCTGTTTGCGGCCTGGATTCAACATCATCAGGAATCTCTCAGGGCAACGATGCTGACGATGAAAGATGGCTATGCGACTGGTATGGAAACTGGTGATTTTCTCAACGCTGGCTATAACTCGCTCAATTACTTCATTGCCAAACTTTTTGCTGGGGTAGAACTGGACATTTGGGAACCCGAAATAGCAGGTTACAGGGCTGTCTTAGTGCAGGTAAAACAACATTCTGCCCTGACTTATTTGGATATGATGCAGCAGACTGTGGAGAACTTGAGGGAAGCCCGTATTCTGTCGGATTGCTTAATTGGCACTGCCTACAATGAAACAGCAATGCTTCCTAAGCACCATCAAGACAAGGATCTCTCGGCGATCGCTATTGCTTATATTTACAAACTGATACTTGCCTACTTTTTTGGTAACTACACGGCTGCCCTAGACTATAACGCCCAAGCCAAACAGTATTTGATGGCAGTATCAGGCATGATTTTTATTCCCATTTTTCATTTCTATGCAGCCCTGACGCATTTAGCGCTCTTGCTGGCACAGCCAGAGCCAAAGCAAGCCGAATTTCTCGCTTTGGTAGAAACCCATCAAACCACTTTGCAGCAATGGGCGCAAAATGCTCCCATGAATCATCTACATAAATGGCATTTAGTTGAGGCTGAAAAACAACGAGTGTTGGGCAATAAAGCAGAAGCACTTGAACATTACGATCGCGCCATCTCCCTCGCCAAAGAAAACGAATACATTAACGAAGAAGCACTTGGCAACGAACTAGCAGCAAAATTTTATCTCGATTGGGGTAAAGAAAGAGTTGCCCAAGCATATATGCAAGAAGCATACTACTGCTACGCTCGTTGGGGTGCAAAAGCCAAAATAGAAGACTTAGAAAAACGCTATCCCCAACTACTCCAATCGATTCTGCAACAGCAACGAATCAACTTCAATACCTTAGAAACTATTAGCTTTCGCGGCACTTCCTCATCTACTCGCACTTCTACCACTGGCAGTACTGGTATTTCCCAGACATTAGATTTT
The DNA here is from genome assembly GCF_034530895.1 of Nostoc sp. DedQUE08. Classification (NCBI taxonomy): domain Bacteria; kingdom Bacillati; phylum Cyanobacteriota; class Cyanophyceae; order Nostocales; family Nostocaceae; genus Nostoc; species Nostoc sp. DedQUE08. The sequence continues at coordinate 246,842 of NZ_JAVRCD010000003.1, read as the reverse complement.
ACCTCTGTTCTTAAAGCCGCTCAAGCTATCTCCGGTTCTCTGGAATTAGATCGACTCATTGCCAGCTTGACCCACATTATCCTAGAAAACTCTGGCGCGAAGAAAGTTGTACTAATTCTTCCCCAAGATGAGGACACTGCCGTGCGGGGAGAACCCTTATTGAAGAAAGTATCTGGTGATAATTGGCAAATTAGGGCAATTACCTTTATCAATCATGACCAAATACAAACCATTTTGGATCCACAATCACTCGCTAATTGTCAAGAGATTCCTGCAAAAATTATCAATTACGTCAAAAATACCCAACAAACAGTTGTTATAGACAATTGCAAAACAGATACCATTGGGTTGATTGGGGAATATATGCAGCGAACACAACCCCAGAGTGTATTATGTACCCCGATTCTTAATCAAGGGCGTTTAGTAGGGATTCTTTACCTAGAAAATCAACTGACTCAAGGCGTATTTACTAGCGATCGCCTTTCCATTGTAAATTTCCTCTGCACTCAAGCCGCAATTTCTTTGGAGAATGCCCAGTTATATAATCATCTCCAAGAGCGAGAAAAGTTCCTCAATAGTATTTACGAAGGTGTTGGCTGTCTTATTTTTGTGACTGATATCCGGGATAATGGTAGGTATGAGTACACAGGATGGAGTAAATCATGCGAAATAGTGATTGGTATACCTGCTTCTCAAGTACTGGGTAAAACTCCGCAAGAATTAATGGCTCCTAATGAAGTTGCAGCAATCGAGCAAAAATATCTGCATTGTTTCCAAATTGGAACACCGATCACCTATGAAGAATGTTTAACATTTAATGACCAGAAAATTTGGTTTTTAACCACACTCAGCCCTTTAAAAGATGAGACGGGCAAAGTTTATCGCGTAGTTGGGACAACGATTAATATTAGCGATCGCAAACAAGCTGAATCAGCAGTTACAGAAAAATCTCAAGCACTCGGAACAGCTTTAGAAGATTTACAACAAGCGCAATTACAAATTGTTCAAAATGAGAAAATGTCTGCACTGGGTAATTTAGTTGCTGGTGTAGCCCATGAAATGAATAATCCTTTGGGCTTTATTGCTGCAAGTCTCAAACAAACTAAACCCACTATTGCCGATGTTGTGCAACATTTGAAACTTTATCAAGAAAGTTTACCTAATCCGGGTGCTGAAATTATTGACCATGCAGAAGAAATTGATTTAGATTATAGTTTAGAAGATTTACCAAAAGTAATAGATTCAATGGTGATGGCGTGCGATCGCCTGAAAAATATCAGTACTAGTTTAAGAACTTTCTCCCGCGCTGATAAAGATTACAAAGTGGCATTTAAAATTCATGAAGGGATTGAAAGTACAATTTTAATTCTCAAACATCGCCTCAAAGCCAACGATCAACGTCCAGCAATTGAAGTAATAACCGATTATGGCAATTTGCCTCAAGTTGAATGTTTTCCTGGACAATTAAACCAGGTGTTTATGAATATCCTCGCTAATGCCATTGATGCCTTAGATGAGTCGAATAATGGGCAAAGTTTTGCAGAAATCCAAAAAAATCCTAACAAGATTACAATTAAAACCTCATTGCAAGACGATCGAGTTACAATAACGATTGCTGATAATGCTAATGGCATGAATGAAACAGTCAAACAAAAGATATTTGACCATTTGTTTACAACGAAATCTGTGGGAAAAGGAACGGGTTTAGGATTAGCGATCGCCCGTCAAATTGTGGAATCAACCCACGGCGGTAAATTGAGTTGTAACTCTGTTGTTGGTCAGGGTAGTGAATTTATCATCGAAATTAAGGTGTAAATATTTACTTTTATATAAATCACTTGATATATCTGGGAACACTATATCTGTAAATCATCACTTCTTCAGCAGTATGGTAGCCACTTTTGTGAGGATTCCCGGATATAACGTTACCTCAGAAATCTACAACGGTTCGAGAACCCTGGTTTATCGAGCAGTTCGAGAAACTGACTCCTTAAGAGTAGCAATCAAACTGCTGAAAAATCCTTATCCAAATTTCAGCGAACTCTTGTCGTTTCGCAATCAGTATGTCATTGCGAAAAATCTCAACTCACCTCTAATTGTCCAAACTTATAGCCTAGAACCGTACCAAAATGGCTATGCTTTGGTCATGGAAGATTTTGGCGGAATTTCTCTCAGTGAGTGGAAAATAAGAGGAAATCTCCAATCTCTACAAGAATTTTTAGAAATAGCGATCGCTCTGTGCGACACCTTAGATTTACTTTACCAAGAGCGCATTATCCATAAAGATATCAAACCTAGCAATATATTAATTAATCCCGAAACAAAACAAGTTAAATTAATTGACTTTAGTATTGCATCTTTATTACCAAGAGAAACCCAAACCCTCGTAAATCCTAATGTGTTAGAAGGGACACTTGCTTATGTTTCCCCCAAACAAACAGGCAGAATGAATCGGGGGATTGACTATCGCACAGACTTCTACTCACTCGGTGTAACTTTCTACGAATTACTCACGGGAGAGTTACCTTTTGCCTCCAACTACCCAATGGAGTTGGTACATTCCCATATTGCAAAAATCGCACCATTAGTACACGAAATTAATTCAGACATTTCATCTGTACTATCAAAAATTGTCAGTAAATTGATGGCGAAGAATGCTGAAGAGAGATATCAGAATGCCTTAGGACTAAAATTTGATTTAGAAAATTGTCTGCATCAGTTACAAGTTTCGGGTAAGATTGAAAGTTTTGAAATTGCACAGCATGATGTGTGCGATCGCTTCATTATCCCCGATAAACTCTACGGACGGAAAAATGAAGTTCAGTTTTTACTCAAAGCCTTCGAGCGTGTTGCTAGCGGTAGTTCTGAACTGATGCTGGTGGCTGGTTTCTCTGGTATTGGCAAAACTGCGGTGGTGAATGAAGTCCACAAACCCATCACCCGACAGTGCGGCTATTTCATCAAAGGAAAGTACGATCAGTTCAATCGCAATATCCCGTTTTCAGCCTTTGTCCAAGCTTTTCGCAGTTTGATGGGACAAATCCTCAGCGCATCCGATATAGAACTAGCTTGCTGGAAGGAGCAAATCCTTGCTGCTGTTGGTGAAAACGGACAAGTTCTGATTGAAGTCATTCCTGAACTAGAATGCATTATTGGTTCCCAGCCCCCGATAATCGAGTTGGTTGGTAGTGCATCTCAGAATCGGTTTAATCTGCTCTTTGGCAAATTTATTCAGGTATTTACGAAAAAAGAACATCCCTTAGTGATTTTCCTCGATGATTTGCAGTGGGCCGATTCTGCTTCTTTGAACCTTTTGAAATTGTTGATGAGCGAGTCAGAAGCAGGCTATCTACTCGTACTCGGAGCTTATCGGGATAATGAAGTTTTTTCAGCCCACCCGTTGATGCTAACCCTGAATGAGATTAGAAAACAAGGTGTCAATCTCAATACTCTGATGTTGGCTGCTTTGAACGAATTAGATATTACCAGTTTGGTTGCCGATACATTGCAGTGTTCAAATAATATCGCTGCGCCGCTTTCGCATTTAGTCTACCAAAAAACTCAAGGAAATCCATTTTTCACCATTCAGTTTTTGTACGGACTGCACGAGGAAGAATGTATTACTTTCAATCGTTCCTCCGGCTATTGGCAGTGTAAATTAACCCAGGTGACACAGTTAGCTCTGACGGATGATGTTGTAGAATTTACGATCCGACGATTGCAGAGGCTACCAGAAGCAACACAGCAAGTATTAAAGCTAGCGGCGTGCATTGGTAATCGATTTGATTTAGAAACATTAGCAGTAGTTTGTGAAGCTACTCAAGATAGTGTAGCAGCAGACTTGTGGCGATCGCTTCAAGATGGGTTAGTGATTCCAGAAAACTCAACCTACAAGTTTTTCCAAGGAAAGGGACATGATGTAGAAGCGGTTGATAACGTTACTGTTAATTATCTGTTTCTCCACGATCGAGTGCAGCAAGCCGCTTACTCTCTCATTCCTGAGACTTTGAGACAAGCAACCCATTTCCAAATTGGCAAACTTCTGCTTGCTAATGTTTCGCCAGAAGAACAAGGCAGCAAAATTTTTGCGATCGTCAATCACTTAAATGAGGGCTTTGTACTTCATCAAACCCAGGAAGAACGTTCAGAACTTTTACAGCTAAACTGTATTGCCGGGAGAAAGGCTAAAGAGTCTACTGCCTATGGAGTTGCTGTTAACTACTTTACGGTAGCTGAGAGCTTGTTACCTCCAGATAGTTGGCAGCAATATTATGAAAAGTCCTTAGATGTTTATTTCAATCTCGCAGAAGTTAAGTATTTGTCTGGGGATTTTCAATCTTCTCTAGCCATTATTGAAACGATCTCTAACTTTGCAAGACAACAAATTGAAAGAGCTGAAGCCTTTAACCTAGCAATTTTGATGTTCACATTGCAAGGTCAATACCTCCAAGCACTTCACTATGGACAAAAGGCATTGTCTTGCTTGAATTTTGATTTATCAGAAATAGACTTACCAGAAAAACTTGAATCTTACCAACGTGAGATTCAATTGAAATTAGGCGATCGCACAATAGAGCAGCTCGTTGATGAACCAGAGGCCACCGATCCAGAAAAACGCCTGATTATTAAAATCTTGAATAATTTAATCGTACCCGTTTATGTTCTCCAAAAAGGAGAGCTATACTTTGTCGTCGCGTTATCGATGGTTTCAGTATCTCTCAATTTTGGCGTAATCGCTGAATCAGGAAACGGATTTTCCGCCTATGGAATGTATCTCGGATATCAGAGCAACTATCAATCTGGCTATGAATTTGGAGTACTTGCAGAAAGTTTAGCCAAACGATTTAAGCAAGCAGATAATCTATGCAAAGCTTGTTATATGCTGGGGAATAATTTGCTTTCCTGGGTGCATCCTTTGCGTTGCTCAGGGCCGATTTTCGATCGCGGATTAGTGGCTGGGCTACAGTCTGGGGAGATGGTTTTCTCAGGTAATCTTTTGATGTACAAGCTGCTCAATCCATTTTATGCAGGAGAAAATCTATTAGAAATTCAGCAAAATCTTCCTGAATATTTAGAATTTTGTGCCAAGAAACTTAACTATCAGCTTTCTGTGGATACGCTCTCTGGATTAAACATTGCGCTTGCTGAACTTACAGCTAGTCCTGCTCTTGATATCCCGACTGAACAGCAGCATCTTGAAACATGTAGGATAAACAACAGTGATTATGCAATTTGTCACTATTTGCTCCTAAAAACTAAAATTCTCTGTTTTTACGGGCGCTATGAGGAGGCATTGGCATCGGCTCAGGGGGCTGAAGACCTCGTTGGTACAATTACTGGAAAATATCAGGTTGCAGCGATCAATTTTTATCAATCTATTGCGATCGCTGAATACTGCCGGAGTCATTGTCTAGGTTTAAACAATAGTTACATCCAAAAAGTTAAATCAAACCAAGCGCAACTGAGTCTATGGGCAGCTAGTTGTCCTGAAAACTTCGCTCATAAGTACGATCTCGTGAATGCAGTTTTAAGCGTTTTATCAGGACAAAAAACAGAAGCAATTGAACTGTTCGATCGCGCTATTTCTGGTGCTGAAGTCAATGGCTACCTCCAAGAAAAAGCCTTAGCAAACGAACTTGCAGCCAAATTCTGCCTCGAATGGGGCAAAGAAAAATTCGCCGCAGGCTATATACAAGAAGCTTACTATTGTTACGCCAAATGGGGTGCAAAAGCCAAAATTGCCGATCTGGAAAGACACTATCCGCAACTGCTAGCCCCTATCCTCCAGCAAATCCATACTCCCTTCTCCACTAGAGACACAATGTTCTCATTGGCAAATGTTACATCCATCAGTTCCAGCATTTCCGACAGTAGTAATGCATCTGTTGCTTTAGATTTAGCTGCCATTCTCAAAGCTTCTCATAGTATCTCAGGTGAAATCGAATTTGAAAAACTGCTTTCATCATTGCTTGAGATCGTCATTGAAAATGCTGGGGCTGATAAATGCGTGTTTATGCTGTTGCGAGAGGAGCGCTTGTTAATTAAAGGATCGATTACCACAGGTTCAAAGCCAGTTGTCTTGCAGCGTATTCCCATTGAAGATAGTCAGGACATTCCCCACAGACTGATTTACAAAGTCTTGCATGATAGGCAAACTGTTGTGCTAATGAATGCAACTGCCGATCCGACTTTAGCCAACGATCCTTATATCGTGCGTCAGCAGCCGAAAAGTATCTTGTGCAGCCCGATTTTGCATCAAGGCAAGTTGATGGGCATTTTGTATCTAGAAAATAACTTAGCAACGGGGGCATTTACAAGCGATCGCGTCGAACTTCTCAACTTACTTTGCGCTCAAGCTGCCATTTCCTTGGAAAATGCCCGACTTTACGAACGTTCCTTAGAATATACCCAACAATTAGAGCGCTCGTTTGCCGAATTGAGTGCGAGTAACTCTCGTTTTGAAAAACTTGTAGACAACGTGCCTGGGGTGGTTTTTCAATACCAGATGAGTGCTGATGGAATCCTATCGTTAAACTACATCAGTGCTGACTGTTACAATTTGTACGAAATTACGCCAGAGCAAGCTGCTGCCGATGCGAAGTTTTTTGACAAAATGGTACATCCTGATGATGTGGCTTCTTACCAGGAATCAAGTACTGACACCGTTCAAACTGTATCTCACTGGCGCTGGGAGGGGCGAATCGTCACTCCATCAGGAATCGTCAAGTGGATTCACGGCGAATCTAGAATTGAACGGCGTGTGGATGGAACGCTAGTTTGGGATGGATTGTTTTTGGATATTAGCGATCGCAAGCAAGCAGAACTGGCATTGCAACAAGCTCAATTACAAATTGTTCAAAGTGAGAAAATGTCTGCGTTGGGTAACTTAGTTGCTGGTGTCGCCCATGAAATGAATAATCCTCTCGGTTTTATTGCTGCCAGTCTCAAACAAGCTAAACCAACGTTTACTGATATTATCGAACACTTAAAACTCTATCAAGAAACTTTACCCGATAAGAGCGAACAAATCCTCGACCATGCCGAAGAAATTGACTTGGAATATACCTTAGAAGACTTGCCCAAAATGCTCGATTCGATGACAATGGCGTGCGACAGACTCAAAAATATTAGCACCAGTTTACGCACTTTCTCTCGTGCCGATCGCGATTACAAAGTGCCGTTTAATATCCACGAAGGTATCGATAGCACTATTCTCATTCTCAAGCATCGTCTCAAAGCAAATGAACTACGTCCCGCAATTGAAGTTGTCACTAACTACGGTAATCTACCTCAAGTTGAATGCTTCCCTGGGCAATTAAATCAGGTATTTATGAATATCTTAGCCAATGCCATTGATGCGTTAGATGAATCGAATACCGGGCGCAATCTTCAAGATATCAAAGCTAATCCCAACCAAATTACTATTACAAATTCAATCGAAAATAACTATGTAAAAATTGCCATTGCTGATAATGGCAAGGGAATGAGTGAAGAGATAAAACAAAAGATTTTTGACAATTTATTTACTACGAAATCCGTGGGGAAAGGTACGGGTTTGGGGTTGGCGATCGCCCGTCAAATTGTTGTGGAAAAACACGGGGGTTCAATACACTGTAACTCCTTGCCAGGAAAAGGTACAGAGTTTGCGATCACAATTCCAGTGCGGCAATAAACAGTACTGAGTAGACCAACTTTAGCTAAGAAGATTCTGTCACCCTACTTGCAGGCGATCGCGTAGCGTTCATGCAGAAAAGGCATTTTCTGAGACGCTTTACCTTAGCGGAAGCCTCTGGAAGAAAAGGCAGTTGGATAAATTAAGCTTTTAGCAATTTTTACGGAATATCAATTCACAAAAAATATGATACAGATGCAAATCATAAAACCTATGCTAATTTTCACTTTCTTAATTTTGAATTTTGAATTTTGAATTGGTATAAGTCCTGCCTAACTCAGGACTGGCTCTAAGTAAACTGAATCGGAGTTGAATATGTGTACTGAAAAAATCAATGAAGAGATATTGCTTTTACGTCAGCAAAATACCCAATTACTGCAACAGCTAGAAGCATTGCAAAACCTTTCTTCAACTACACTGTTAGCAGAACAACATCAAATTTGGGAATTAGTTACTAATGAAGTCCCACAGGATTTACAACTGATAGAATTACAGTCGAAATTGGCAGATAATTCTACCTTTGTAGAATCAGCAAATAAAATTAGCGGACGGCATCATCAAGCGGCGGCAACTGCTTTGGCTGAGAGTGAGGCTAAGTATCGCCAACTCGTGGAAAATATCAGCGACCTGATTTTTTCTATGTCAGTGGAAGGTCTTTTTACTTATGTCTCACCACAATATAAAAATGTTTTAGGATGGGAACCTTCAGACCTACTAGGTCAACCCTTTGCCCCCCTGCTTCATCCTGATGATTTCCCCCTAGCCCAGAGAAAAATCCAAGAAATGGTGGAAACCAAGGGGCAGCGAATCGCAATAGAATTTCGCCACCAAAAAAAGGATGGAAATTGGTGCTGGATGAGGTCAGTGGCTTCGCCAATTTTCGATTCAGATGGTGAAATTATTGGTCTTCATGGCGCTATTAGCGATATCAGCAGTCGCAAACAAGCTGAAGAATTAATCAAAGCCTCGCAAGCAGAATTGCTCGCTTTGTTCAACGCTATGCAGGATGTAATTCTTGTCTTGGATGCCGAAGGAAGATACTTAAAAATCGCTCCTAGTGGTGCGCCCTTACTCTACCAACCTCCTGCGGAACTGCTGGGCACAAAAATATATGAGGTTTTACCCTCTGCTTGTGCAGATTCTTTTCTCAACTCTATTCAACAAGCACTCTTAACTCAAAAAACTGTGAAGGTAGAATATAGCTTGCCTATAGGCGAGCAAGAGGTTTGGTTTGAGGCGAATATTGCCAGAATGACTGAAAACACCGTTGTTTGTGTCGCCAGGGATATCAGTGAACGCAAACAGATGGAAGACCAACTGCGACAACAAACGGAAAATTTAGCACAAACTCTTCAAGAACTCAGACAAACTCAAGCACAAATGATTCAAGCAGAAAAAATGTCTAGTTTGGGTCAACTTGTGGCTGGAGTTGCCCACGAAATCAACAACCCCGTTAATTTTATTCACGGTAATCTCACCTATATAGAGGAATATACTCAAGACCTGTTGCGAATAATTCACCATCAGCAGCAATCTGGTAATAAGTCGGAATTTCAGGCTTTGTGTGAGGAAATTGACCTAGAGTACATCCAAAAAGATTTACCAAGAATATTGAGTTCGATGAAAGTTGGTACTCAGCGCATCCGTCAGATTGTGCTGTCGTTACGAACCTTCTCACGCATAGATGAAGCCGAGTTTAAAGCAGTAGACATTCACGAAAGCATTGACAGTACTTTAATGGTATTGCAACATCGCTTGCAAGAAACAACAAAGCTTCCAGCCATTCAAGTCATCAAAGACTACGGCACATTACCTTTAGTGGAATGCTATGGTCGACAACTCAATCAGGTATTTATGAATATATTAGCGAATGCCATTGATGCTTTAGAAGAATGGACAATTGAGAATGCACAATTAAGAATAGACAATTTCACATCTGGGTTGTTAACTCCCACGATCGCCATTCGGACATCAGTGATAGATTCCAGTTGGGTAAGAATTGCGATCGCTGATAATGGAATAGGTATGTCAGAACAGATTCAACAACAAGTTTTTAATCCGTTTTTCACCACCAAGCCTGTGGGTAAGGGCACAGGTATGGGAATGTCTATCAGTTATCAAATCATTACAGAAACACATGGTGGCAAACTGGAATGTCATTCATCACCAGCAGCAGGAACGGAGTTTGTAATTACAATTCCAATTCAGCATTAAGGTTTTTTTTGCAACTGTAAGGTTATATCCCTTGTGGGGCGGTTGTACTCCTTTTCCATAAGGTTGACTGACTTGCCACCGCTTTCTATGACCACTAACTATTGACTAATAGCTAAACAATCAGTTTCTGCCCACCAGGCGTAGATAAGTGTGTCGCGGTCTGGTAAAGTACCCAAAGTATTAGGTTGCAACACATTAATCCTAATGCCATTTGTTAATTCCATAACATAATTAACGTGTGTGCCCAAATACATAACGTTAACAAGCCGTCCTTCAAAGCAGTTAACTGGCAAATTAGGTGGATAAAGCGAAAGCTGTATTTTTTCTGGACGCACACTCACTACTACAGCTTGTGATAATTCAGTTGGTGTATTCTCAGCGCGGCTAATAACAATTGATAGTCCCATTTTTGTGGAAATTTTAATATTAGAGGAGTCTACCGCGACGATTTCACCACTGAATAAATTAGTATCACCAATAAAATCAGCAACAAAAGATGTACAGGGACGTTCGTAAATTTGGCTGGGAGTGCCAACTTGTTCAATTTTGCCTTGATTCATCACGGCAATGCGATCGCTCAATGACAATGCTTCTTCTTGGTCGTGTGTCACCATCACAAAGGTTAACCCCAAGTCTTTGTGTAAATTTGATAACTCAACCTGCATTTCTTTACGTAGTTTGAAATCTAACGCCCCTAAAGGTTCATCCAGTAGTACCACGGTGGGACGGTTGACTAGGGCCCTTGCTAAAGCGACTCGCTGCTGTTGACCACCAGAAAGTTGATTGGGAAAGCGCGATCGCAAACTTTCCATTTTCACCAGTTTTAAAGCTTCTTGGACTCTAGCTTCAATTTTCGATTTGGGTATTTTTTTTAGCCGCAGTCCAAAAGCGATGTTATTCCAGACATTCAGGTGGTTAAATAAAGCGTAACTTTGAAATACAGTATTGACGGGTCGGCGGTAAGGGGGCACATTAGTCATGGACTGACCCTGAATAAACACCTTGCCAGCGTCAGCAATTTCAAACCCAGCAATTAAGCGCAGTGTTGTTGTTTTACCACAACCGGAGGGACCTAAAATACTAAAAAATTCTCCTTGTCTGACATCCAAATCAATGCCATTTACTGCTGGTTCTTGGTTAAAAAACTTGAAGACGTTACGCAGTTCAACATCAAGTGGCTGAAAAGTTGTTATCCCCCTCTGATTTTGCATGACGATTTGAGCCATAATCCTCAGTAGAATGCCGCGATCTTACGTTATTTTGTCAATTGCTCTAGTCTTTTGGGCAGACTATATTTGACACTTTGGTTTATTGTATCCGCCAAAAACAATTGTTCAAGAATATACTCGCCCGATTATTTCGCACTCAGTAATAAAATCAAGCCAATGGTAAACTTATATACTAAATTTCTAATTTAAATAATCTGTAATTAAGTTAACAAGTCTTAAAATTGCATCTTAGCAATTGCTAAAAGGCTGGCTAGAATTGCATTTATTCATTTTGAATTTTGAATTTTGAATTTTGAATTAATACTTATGTCCTTATTCCCATCACTTGGTAGTAAAAAAGATACACGTACAGTTGGACGTGGTTTCCAATCAATATTTTTAATCGTATTTACCCTATTAATGACCAGTGGGATTGAGGCTCGTTTGGCTTACTTGCAAATAGTTGATGGGCCAAAACTCCGAGAACGAGCTGAAGCAAACCGAATTCGGATGATTCCCAAACAACCAGAACGGGGCAATATTTTTGACCGGAATGGCAAACTTTTAGCTAGCACTCGCTATCCTAGCTCTGTATATTTGTGGCCGATGGCGCATACTAAGCCTTCCTGGTCTGTAGTCGGCCCGCGTCTAGCGCAAATTCTTAACATCCCCCAAGATGAGATGGAAAAAAAATTAGAACAAGCTGGTGCTAATTCTTCTTCACTCATCCGGGTTGCTCGCGATTTAAATGAAGCAGAAATTACGGCATTAAAGGAGTATAAAAATGAACTCCCAGAAGTGGAAATTAATACAGATTCTGTACGTTATTATCCCCACGGCAAGGAATTAGCGCACGTACTAGGTTATACACGAGAGTTGACCGCCGACCAGTTAAAAGGCAAGAAGGAGTTAGGCTATCGACTGGGAGATGTCATCGGTCAGATGGGTGTGGAAAAGGCTTATGAGAAAGCTCTACGGGGTGAATGGGGCGGTCAGCAAGTGGAAGTGGATGGTGCGGGTAGACCAATCCGGGTTATCGGGGAGAAACAGGCAAAAGCTGGTAATGATTTGCACCTAACCATAGATTTGGATGTGCAAAAGGCAGCCGAAAAAGCTTTGGGAAATCACCGAGGTGCGATCGCAGCACTCGATCCAAATAATGGTGCTGTTTTAGCGTTGGTATCTTACCCCACCTTTGACCCAAATATCTTTTCCAAACAAAAACTTTCTCAAAAAGATTGGGAAAGTGTCCAAGGTAAAGATCATCCCTTGGTTAATCGCGCTCTGAGCGCCTTTCCACCCGCCAGTACTTTTAAAGTTGTGACTACGACAGCTGGACTCGAATCAGGTGAATTTTCTCCTGACTCAATACTACAAACCTTTGGTTCTCTTACCGTGGGTGGGGTGACATTTGGTGAGTGGAACCACGCCGGATTCGGGCCATTGGGATTTCCCAGAGCGATCGCTATGAGTAGCGATACTTTCTTCTATCAAGTTGGCAGAAAAGTTGGCGGCCCAACTCTAATCAAATGGAGCCGTAAATACGGGTTTGGTCAAAGAACTGGTATTGAATTTCGTGATGAAGAATCAGTAGGCTTAGTTCCAGATGAAACATGGAAGCGGAAAGTTTTCAAAATGCCTTGGACTGTTGGCGACACCATTAATATGTCAATTGGTCAAGGCGCTTTGCAAGTCACACCTCTACAATCGGCGATTATGTTTTCTGTCCCTGCTAACGGTGGGTATCGAGTTCAACCGCATTTGCTTAAAGATAACGAAGAAGCAAAAAGTTGGCGAGAATCTTTAAATATGAAGCCGACAACTATTAAAGTTCTCCGCGACGGACTGCGAAAGGTGGTGAGTGAAGGCACTGGTAAGCGCTTAGACGTGCCGACAATTGCCCCAGCGTCTGGGAAGAGTGGCACAGCTGAAGCTGGTGTTGGTCGCCCAAATCATACATGGTTTGGTGCTTATGCGCCCAGTAATAAGCCAGAAATTGTGGTTGTGGCCTTTGGGGAAAATACTGGCGAACATGGTGGTACTATTTGCGGCCCGATGGTTTTACAAGTACTAGAAGCTTATTTTCAGCACAAATATCCAGGTAAGTATCAAAAACATCAGCCTGACCCATCAGAAGCTAAAACTCAAAGTTCAGGACATAGCACTGGAGATTAGTTCTGCAAAGCAAAAGTCAAACAGGTATACAGCGTCAGATTTTCTAGTCTATCCCATTAGTTTTGAAGGGCGAACAAGTTCGTAGTAACGACTTTAACTTTAGTCATAGATTTTTAAGCACGCTTTGTGCTTACTACAAACTCATCAAAATTAATGCGATAGACCACTAGTGTGCAAAGTTCAAAATTTAAGAAGCTTTTGGTCGAGACAATAGAAGAGATGAGCTTATGGTATCAATTTAAAACAATTAATTACTGCCAATTAGTTAGCCCTTAAATACCTGCTAAGAATTTAGCAGAGTTATTTACAAATAATCTTAATTTTGCAATCCTCTTTTCCTTATGACTTACCTTAAACCATCTCCACTTGGCGGACAAAAAAATACACGTACTGTTGGACAAAGTTTCCAGCCGATATTTTTAATTATATTTACTCTATTGATGCTGACGGGAATCAGCATTCGCTTGGCATATTTGCAAATTACTGAAGGAGCAAGCCATCGAAAACGAGCCGAGTCAAATCGAATTCGGATGATCCCCAAACAACCAGAACGAGGCAATATCTTTGACCGCAACGGCAAACTTTTAGCCAGTACTCGCTATCCTCGCTCTGTATATTTGTGGCCGATGGCACATACCAAGCCAGCGTGGTCATTAGTGGGAGCGCGTCTATCTCAAATTCTCGACGTTCCCCAAGAAGAGATGGAAAAGAAACTAGAAGAGGCAGGTGCTAACTCTTCTTCACTGATCCGAATTGCTCGTGACTTGAACGAAGCGCAAATCACAGCATTGAAAGAGTATCAAACTGAACTTAAAGACGTAGAAATTCATACAGAAGCCGTTCGTTATTACCCCCACGCCAAAGAATTAGCCCATGTATTAGGTTATACGCGAGAACTGACCGGCAATCAGTTAAAAGAAAAGAAGCAAGAAGGCTACAGATTAGGTGATGTAATTGGTCAAATGGGAGTTGAAAAAGCTTATGAGAAAACTCTGCGGGGCGAATGGGGCGGTCAGCAAGTAGAAGTGGATGGTGCAGGTCGCCCGCTCCGGGTTTTGGGAGAGAAACAGGCGAAAGCTGGTAACGATTTGCACTTGACTATAGATTTAAATATGCAAAAGACAGCAGAAAAAGCTTTAGGCGATCGCGACGGTGCGATCGTTGCCCTTGACCCCAAGAACGGTGCCGTTTTAGCAATGGTATCTCACCCCACCTTTGACCCAAATATTTTCTCAAAGCAGAAACTCACCCAAAAAGATTGGGAATTTGTCCAAGGTGCCGATCATCCCTTGGTGAATCGCGCCCTCAGCGCCTTTCCACCCGCTAGCACCTTCAAAATTGTCACCACTACAGCCGGTCTAGAATCTGGTAAATTTTCTCCTAGCACAGTCCTGCAAACTTACGGTTCTTTGAGTTTTGGCGGCACCCGATTTGGCGAATGGAATCACGCCGGATTCGGGCCATTGGGTTTTGTCGGAGCATTACAGTGGAGTAGTGATACCTTCTTTTATCAAATTGGTCGCGGAGTCGGCGGCCCAACTTTAATTGAGTGGACTCGCAAGTATGGATTTGGTAAAAAAACTGGTTTTGAGTTTGCCAACGAAGAAGCAAAGGGTTTAGTGCCAGATGAGGCGTGGAAGCAGAAAACTTGGAAGATACCTTGGACTGTAGGCGATAGCATTAATATGTCAATTGGTCAAGGTGCTTTACAAACGACACCTTTACAAGTCGCCATCATGTTTGCCGTGCCCGCTAATGGTGGCTATCGAGTCCAGCCACATTTGCTTAAAGACAATGAACAAGCAAAAAGCTGGCGAGCATCTTTAAATATGAAGCCGACAACTATAAGTGTTCTCCGTCAGGGACTACGGAAAGTAGTAGCTGAAGGTACGGGTAAAGCTTTGAAGCAGCCAACAGTTCCCGCAGTGGCTGGTAAGAGTGGCACTGCTGAAGCGTGGAAAGGCCGTGTTAAGCAAAATCACGCTTGGTTTGGAGCGTATGCACCTGCTGAACAGCCAGAAGTTGCGATCGTAGCATTTGCTGAACATTCCGGTGGTGGCGGTGGTAGCATTGCTGCGCCCATGATCTTACAAATTATGGAGGAATACTTTCAGCGCAAGTATCCAGGTAAGTATCAAAAACCTCAGCCTGAGAACCCAGGAAATAGCCGACGAAATTAAACGTAGGGTATGGGGCATTGGGCATTGGGCATTGGGCATTGGGCATTGGGCATTGGGAATTAGGAAGAATTTCTGCCCCTCTGCTCCCCTGCTCCCCTGCTTTCCTGCTCCCTCATCTCCACATCGCCAAACAAAAATCATTGCAGGTTTAGGTTGGTGGGTATTTAATTATGGCGATCGCCGAGTAGTTGGTCATAATGGGTCAATTTTAGGATTTGCAAGTAACATTACCCGCTTTATTGATGACAAAATTACCGTAATTTTACTTTGCAATCTAGATAAAATTTCCCGACCAGATGCGATCGCTAAAGAAATCGCCGGATATTATTGTCCAGCCCTTGAGAAAGTAGTACTTCAGCCTCCATTATGAGAAACAGAGGTAATAATTACGAATTACGAATTACGAATTACGAATTATTTTGGCTCCTATTGTGATAACTTAGCGGGTTTCAAGTTTCTGGCTTTGTAGAACATTTCTAAACTATTACGATCGCCCACAAAACGCCAGTGCCAAGGCTCATAACTTACACCTTGAGCATTATCTTTGGGAAATGACATTTCAAAACCAAAACGCGCTGCATTTGCTTGTAGCCACCGATAAGCCTTGGTATTGTCAAAGTTAGTTTGAAGATTAGTTGCTGGTACCGATCCGTCTCCAACATCCACTGCATAACCTGTGTGATGTTCGCTATGACCAGGAGGAGCGCTGAGGGCGGCTCGTTCTGCTGGCGTTTGATTTCGCTGGGCACCGACAGCAAAAAACAACTGCTCTTGGTCTTTGACTGAGCGAAAGCCAGAAATTGGCACTACAATTACACCTGAACTCCGGGCTGCTGCTACCATCTCCTCAAATTTTTGGGCAGCAGTTTTTCGCATTCTAATGCCCCTATTTGCGGAGATGGTTACTAGTTCTGACTCAGGGGCTTCTGGGTATGGAAAATGCCCTAACACAGTATCGCTAGAATTATTAGATGTTGCGGTTGTCGCCGGAGCAGAAGTAGCTGGTAAAGGTTGAGAATCGGCGGTTTTTTTGGGTGCAGTCACGAAAAACCACAAACCGCTAATTAAAGATAGCAAGACAAATCCCGTTACTCCCCCAATCAAAATAATTCGGGGTTGCAACCAAATTTTAGGTGTTGCAACAGGGGTATCGCGTACAGCCACTGGAATATCATCACCAAAGTCATTCGATGAGTTTTGCGGTTTTCCAGAAAACCCTGCCTTATTCAAGGGTAAACTCCTGTTTTTGTGGAATAGCCATAACAGATTTTGCACTGGACAAAAGTAGACGTAACAGGTAGCATTTTACATCTGTGGTTCTTAGGCGCAATCTTGACAAACCTTTTAGAACTATACGTCAAGCTGGGAGGATTAGTCCTGGTAGGTTTTATCCTGGGACGCAAACTACCTGTAACAGTTCCTACACGTTTAGGACTGTTTCTTTTTTGGGTGGGAGTACCCATAAGCATAGTATCGTTTTTGCGTCAATCTAGTTTATCAGGGCAAATTTGGATTGCACCTGCGATCGCTTACCTAGCTATTTTACTAGGAGCATTTTTTGCTTGGTTAGGGATAAAAGGCCAAGCCTATTTTAAAAAGACTGTTTCCCAACCATCAACTCAGGCTAGCTTGATATTAGCCGCAATGTTGGGTAATACTGGTTATCTTGGTTTTCCCATTACCTTGGCAATGGTAGGCAAGCAATACTTTGCTTGGGCGTTATTTTACGATTTACTAGGTACATTCCCAGGAACTTATGCTCTGGGTGTGTTGCTAGCAGCTAGTTTTGGTGGTAGCGTCCAGAATCATTGGCAGATTACTAGGGCGATTTTAATTAATCCTGCTCTGTGGGGTTTCGGATTTGGCTTGCTGTTTCGGCAGGTGACAATTCCCACAGTTGCAGAATTCTGGTTAGAAAAATTTGCTTGGAGTAGTGTAGCTTTATCCCTGGTATTAATTGGAATGCGTCTGGCGTTGCTCAAATCTTGGCGTAGTTTACCACAAGCAGGGATGAGCTTAGGAATCAAAATGTTGCTAGTTCCTTTGATATTGGGTAGCATTTTACCCCTATTTGGATTAACTGGGGCGATCGCAAAGATAATCGTGCTACAAATGGCTATGCCTCCAGCTTTTGCCACACTGGTAATTGCTGAGACATTCAATCTCGATCGCGATCTGGCAGTTACTGCCTTAGCTGCTGGGGCTATAGTATTACTGGTTACTCTCCCTGTTTGGCTGTGGCTGTTTTGATTTTGGATTTATGCACTGCGATACATATCAGTTAAAGTTCTACAGGATGCTGCCCATAATATGGCAAAGCCTCTGACCAATGAGGACACTTGCCCTCTTGCCAATCGAGATTAGCTAATTCCAAAATACTTGTCACCGTTGCTGCTAACCCAGATTGGGCTTGAATTAGCTGATAATTAGTGTTCCAATTCGCTAAAGTTTCCTGCCATGCTTCTGGTGTCAACACTCTATCTGACAAACACACGTTTAGTTTAGAAGTATCTGATTGAAACTGATAAATAGCAGCAAAAATTTGACCTCGTTGTGCTGGCATTTCCACAGCAATAGTTTTTGGATTTTGACTTTTGCTTGCTTGTGACCAAGCTACCGCAGCCAAAGTTGAAATCGCAAATACAGGAATATCTAACTGTTGCCCTAAAGTCCGAGCAGTAACAACGCCAATGCGAGTTCCCGTAAAGCCACCAGGGCCTTTGGCAACTGCGATAAAAGACAAATCTGCCCAAGTTTGCGGTTTGATAAATTCAATTAAATATTGATGCACTAAGCTAGATAAATCGCGCCCCAAATTCCAAATTTGAGAGCGAGTTTCACCTGCAAAATTACTAATTGCCAAACCCAATTCGGGAGTGGTGGTGTGTAGTGCTAAAGCGTATTTATTTATTGCAAGGTTTTCTAGTTCCGTTGTCAAAGTTACTTAAAATATCTATTTTTATAGAGTTAACGTGATTTATTTAAGCATATAACATAGCGGTTCTTAATTGAAAAACTACTGAGTAATAATCAGTCAAACAGTCTTGTTACAAGGTTTGTGAGAGCCAATGCTGTTGACTTTCTAATAGCGATCGCGGCTAGGATGGGGGATTTAGATTACCGCCTTGCTGTCTCAATAGATAGTCCAAAACTCGGTCAATTCGCTCTAAGGCAGCACCTGTAGTCAGTTGAAACTCCTGAAACTGAGATTTTTGTTCCTCAAAATTGCGGTCAAGCTTTAGCATGAGTGCTTCTAATCGCTCAGTTCGTGCCTTTGTTTCCTCTATTTCACTGCCTGCCTTTGTAAATAGGCGTTGCGTGTAAGTGATAAAACTATCAACCCGCTCGGAAAGTTGGTCAACCTTTGCCCCTACCCGGTCAATACGTACCTCTAGTTGATCGAGGTGAGATTGAGTACGGTCTTGTTTTATGGTCAACTCATCAAGGTGAGATTGAGTACGGTCTTGTTTTATGGTCAATTCATCAAGGTGAGATTGAGTACGGTCTTGTTTTATGGTCAATTCATCAAGCCGCCTGTTTGCTGATTCTGCGTAGCTAGCAGTAGATATTAGCAATCGCTTAACAGTTTCGAGTTCATCTTCTACATGGTCTAGTCGCTGTGCGTTGGTCATGCTGGTTTCTCTTGGCTAGCTTCTTTATCTTCTACGATCGCTTTCCTGACATCTCGTTTCTGTATCATGAATTCGCGATCGCTGATGGACAAAATCTCATTACAGCAAAAATCATGTATTTAACCATATATGTTGTAGGGGCGCAAAGTCTTGCGCCCCTACCGCGTGGTCTATTTAGCTGAAAATAGCTGTAACATACACCAATCATTTTCTATCAAGTCGGCACTAATTCACCAGGACGCAATTTCGACCACTTACCTGTTTCCCGTTTAAAGCTCAGACAACCAACAACATCCCATTCCATTTCAATCACATCATCTTTTGTCCGAATGTTGACATTGATAGAAGGTTCATTCGGATCAAAATTTGGTGTTTCAGTCAAGTGAGGCTGTTGGTGCTGCCCTTCTACGGCATGATAGGTAACACAGCTGTCTACATAGTGGCAGTTCACGCAAATACACATAATAGAACCAACTCCAGGGGCCTTTATTGTTAATCTAACTTAAGCCCAACTGTTATTCATGAGTTGCTGGGTTGATTTTTATTACAATGCACGAATCAATTCCTTCTACCCTCGCTCCCGAAAATTGGCCTTTTAGCTTGGAATTCTTGCCACAACCCGCTTACATGGTAGGTGGCGCTGTCCGAGATGCGATCCTGGGCAGAACTCGTGAATATCTGGATCTAGATTTTGTTATACCATTTAAGGCGGTAAAGGTAGCCAGAGCGATCGCTCATCATTACAAAGCTGGTTTTGTGTTACTCGATGCCGAACGACAAATTGCGCGTGTGGTTTTTCCCCACGCTACAGCTGACTTTGCCCAACAGGAAGGAAATAGTTTAGAAGTTGATTTGCACAGACGGGACTTTACGGTAAATGCGATCGCTTATAATCCTCATACGCAAGAAATTATCGATCCTCTGCAAGGTTATCTAGACTTACAACAGGGCATTTTGCGAATGGTATCACCTGCGAACCTAAAAGATGACCCTTTGCGGTTAATGCGGGGTTATCGCCAAGCCGCCCAACTAGGTTTTACTATTGAGCCAGCTACCCAAGCCGCAATTCGTTCTTTGGCATCACATCTTAGCAAAGTTGCAGCCGAAAGAGTTAGGGTAGAAATTGGCTATCTACTGGCAAATTCTCAAGGTACTCCTTGGATTACAATGGCTTGGGAAGATGGTTTACTTGCCCCTTTCTTCAAAAATGCCACCCGTGAAAGCTTGCTCAAACTAGCAGCAGTTGACACAGCTGCCGCCTTACTCACAGAAAATTGGCAACAACTAGGCGTACAACTGCAAGAATATGTTCGCGATAGTATTAAAACTACTTGGCTAGGTATTGCCAAACTTGCTTGTCTGGTCAATCCAGATCCAGAATTAGCAGAAATAGAGCTACAGGAACTAACTTATAGTCGTGCCGAAATCCGAGGTGTAACTACTGCTTTGAAACTGTTACCGCAATTTCAAGTAGTTGATATGTCGTTGCGAGAACAATACTTTTTGTTTCATGATGCTGATATTGTGTTCCCTACTACGGCAGTGCTAGCTGTAGCAATTAATTATTTGCTAGAGGCAATATCTGGTGACAAGCCACTACAGACAGCAGTGGAAACTAAAGCAATGAGCTACCAAATCTTAGCACCTTTGATCGACCGCTACCTTAACCCTGATGATGCGATCGCTCATCCCACTCCCCTAGTAAGCGGGAAGGAGTTGATTACAACATTAGATATTCCAGCTTCGCCAATTATCGGTCAACTGCTAACTGAAATTGGCGTAGCACAAGCTGAAGGGAAACTTTCAACTCCAACAGAGGCGATCGCTTATGCACGTCAGTTACTTGATGGTTAAATATACTTAATTAATTTGAGGCTCAAAGGTTGACTCAATCAAAGTTTCAAAATCTTGCTTCGATTATTGTTTTCCAAGAGTGACAAAACAGGGTTAAAATACCGATCTTTAGAGCTAATTTGTAAACTCAAGTAAAGTACTTGTTTAATAAGGGTTTCAGTAATTTTAGTTAATACAGCACTTATTTGCTGAAACTCAGACCTAGCAAGGATTTGAGTACTCTTCAGATTCTCTTTACGAATCAGTTCTTATGGTCAATCCTTGCAATTACATACATCAATTATGCTAATATTTGCTTGATGTTATAACTGCTTTACGATGTTATTTCCTAATTAGCACTGATGGACAACTGAATGAACTTATATTAAGCTATTGATTTTTATGCTTTAGTTGGTCGTTCGTACATTCAATTAAACACTTGCTATAAACAAAGACTTTCAGGTTTTCCTGATGGGTGGAGTTTTGATGAATAGCTTTTCTTAGACAGGACTAACTGCTTATGAATGAACAGCGTTTAATTTTGGTTGTAGAACAGAGTTTACATGATTTAGAGCTACTTAATTCTCATCTAGGAATATTAAATTTTTCATGTATTTGTACCAAACAAGGGGTGAGGGCTGTGATGTTGGCACAAACTCATCAACCAGATTTAATTCTGCTAGATATGAAGCTATCTAATTTGAGTGCGAACCGAGTCATTGACAATCTCAAAGATGACTCAAAAACTGCTACCATTCCAATCATTGCAGTCACACCTATAACAACAGTACAAAACGAGCGCTTCACAATGCTCACAGCATTTGATGATTGCATTACTAAACCTTATGATTTTAATCAATTAGAAGTGGTAATCAGTCGCCACATCAGTCAGCTAAATTCCTAATATTTATCTTGGGAATAGGTTCGGGATTACGAAGTTCGGGTAATTCTTTGAGAATTACAACAATCCCAGTACGACCTGTTATTAAATTTGTATTTGTCATCAGGTAAAGGACAGGTTGACCAATAATTTCTTCAATCAAATTTTTTAAATCTGGTTTAATTATTTTTTCTAAATATAATCGTACTTGTTCAGCTAAAGTATCATAACCTCCTTTCAGTAAAGTTTGTTCAGCTTGAGTAACCGAGTTTTCTATAGAAATTACGATTTCAGTATCAAAAAAATGACAAATGATTTGGCTAGGAGACTTTCCTAATCTTTCATTATATAATTTTATGATTTGCTTTGATATTTCTGTTTCTAATTGTGCGATAGTCGGTTGTATCATTAGTACCTACTATGTAATATTTATCGTTTTAATCGAAAAATTAATTAAATTATCCAACATTATAGATGATTATGGAATAACTCAGAAAAATAATCACCATTTTATATAAAGTTACTGTATCAATGTGATGTATTTAGTATGTATTTATTTAAGAATATTGCCATATTTAATGAAGTAAAATTTGTTAACTTACGATTTGTGCAGTGTTAGGTTAATAACTGGATTTGAGCGTCATTCGATTGAGCTAATCAGCTTATTTTGTGTTATATAAGCTTAGGTGTAGCCCACCGTGCCTGTATCTCATAACCCAGTACTTAATTAGCGATGTTTATCCAAATGGTCATCAATGACAGAGGCATATAATATTACATCGGAATGTAATGTATATCACAAGACTCTCTATACCTTCCGGTGCAGCTAGTAAGCAGATAAATTTAGGTTCTATTAAAGAGTATATTAGCTACTAAGATAATTTGTGAAAAACTAATACAACATATTCGGCATTAATTTTTAGAAGCTCATCACATTCTTTACGGGCAAAGCAACTGTGATTGTGTAATTTCATAGCGCTTAGTAATTCCTGGTAAATACCAAACTGGCTCAACTGCGGCTTTGGTAATAACCAAATTACCGCCTGGTTTCATAATCTTGCCATCTACCTGCAAACAACCTTTATCTAACTGCATATTGCAGTTCTAGTATATTGATGTCGCCAAAGAAAGCTGCTAGCTACCTAAGTCAGTTTTTATTTTTATGACTCTAAATATCTAGTATGGTATTAGTCATATTGTTGAACACAATAAATCACACATAAATTTCATAATTAGCAATTAATCAAGATTAATTTAAAGATGACTTTAAAAATGATTTAATCGATGTATTTTGTGAGAAAGTTAATACAAAGGTATATTCACTGATCTCAAATTCATGGATTCTTTATTTATCAATTCCTTACTTGAAGAGTTGAAAAACCCGGATGCCACAGTGCGCGACAAGGCAACCAGAAAAATCTGGCGGATCTGGTTTCAGCAAAAGGGAATCTATGGGCTGGAAATAATTGACCGCAGTCAAAAGTTACTGGATGCAGGTGAAATTGCTGAAGCTGAAATAGCGCTGACAGCATTAATTAAAGACCAGCCAGATTTTGCCGAAGCTTGGAATCGTCGAGCTTTCCTCTATTACAGTATTGGCGATTATCAAAAATCTCTGGCTGATTGTCAGATGGTTGTACAGATAAATCCAATACATTTTGGGGCGCTTCATGGTATGGGCTTATGCTATGCAGCAATAGGAGAGTATAGTCAAGCTATCCGAGCTTTTCAACGTGCTTTAGAAATTCAGCCCTATTCCCTAGTGAATCAAAAGTTGATTCTAGAATGTACATTTAGATTCAGCTACAACGGCAGATAGGAGAGAGCATCATACTGTCTTACGAATCTGTTATCATCCTCATCAACAACAATTCATCGCCTTACTCGCCATAGTTTTATTCAATACGCTTCTAGCTGAATTAATAGCAGCGTTATTGCTGCTTGTACTAACAGTAATCAACTGTCAACTAACAATTCTCGGTTGAATAAAGTTAACTTAAGTACAAACTAGATAGCACAAGCAAAACATGGTGGATTTTACTAAACGATGTCTAGGACGGGCTGCGCCTTTGCCACTGGTATTTACAAAGACTACAGTTTAGATGTAACTATCAAGGAGGAGTGGTCTCTAGGTTATCGGCGGTACTCAATTGTTGATGAGGGTTCGGTAGAATTTCTTTATGATTTATGGTATTTACACCGTGAATGCCATAGCCACAGTTACAGCAATTTTCAAGAAAGACCCCTGGTGTCTTATTGCACATCCCAACACAGCAATTCAAATTCTTACTGAGCTTATCTTTTGCTCTGTTAAGCTAAAGGTTTTTCTAACTATAGCAATCCTAAATGAGTTGTCAAAATCGAGAGACTAAGAGGATATAGAGGTTTTGTATTATGTTGTTTACAATCGCCAACGCCGGAGAAAACCAGCTTTAGAAGTTTATCGCTTTGTAAATAGTGAATATGTATTGCAACCAGGAAATTTCGTTTGATTATCAGAGATAGGTTTACCAATTGGTTATGAATGGGGAACCTATCAGGGAATTACGCGGGATTGGTTGTATTGGTATGACAAAGAAGGAGTCAAATATTTAACACCAGAAGAACGAGCGATCGCTGCCGAACAACGCGCTACCACTGCTGAACAACGCACTCAAAGTTTGGCAGAAGAATTACGAAAGTTGGGGATAGATCCAGATTCTTTGAGTTAATTTTGTGGGATGCGATCGTACTTAAGTTTAGGATATGGTTGTAAGAATACGATAGCTTATTGAGAGGTTACTCAAGATTAATAAACTAAATTCACTATTAACTTGACCGTACAGCAATATCATTTTGGATAGCCTGTTCATCATAAATAGTTACTTTACCAGACCTTAATTTTCCAAAATGCCATCTACCAACATCTAAAACAAACTTTTTAGCAGTTATATTATCTGGATTTTTTTCTAATATTTCTAGCGCCTTGGTATAAGCTATTTGACTTAGATTATTACCTGCCAATATTATTTTATTTATTCCTTGTATAAATACTGTATGTACCCGTGGATCTGTAGGATATTTGTCTAAATATTTAAGAATTGGCTCAAAAATCACAATTGTTAAAATTTGCGAACTATTAATACATTGTGCAAATCTCTCATTTGCTGAAGGATCATCATAATTTCTTTCTAGATGTTGAATTAATAATTTAAATCCAGGTTCACTTATCTGATTTGATCTCTCCACAATACTCATAAAACGCTCATGTGCCAATGTGTCTGTGGGATACTTATCTAAATGCTTGATAAGTAATCCTAAAATATTTTCACTTGGTGAATATACAAGCTTACTTTCTTTAAATTTATCTAACTTCGCATCTATCTTTTCCAATTTAAATAAAAATTCTTTATGCTGTGAGGCAATTTTGGGATTATTGTATAGATTTTCAAGAATTGGTTTTAAGTGTTCATTTTCTATTGTATTAATTTCTTTGCCTTGTGTAACTTGTACTGCAAATGTATATATAATTACAATAAATATACACCCAAAAAAGATAAATATTATTTCCATAGTTAGTTTTGACTAAAATTTAATAAAAATTAAATAGCGTAAGTAGATATTTGTAAACACTATTTCTAGCAATTACAAATCAATTTTAATCAATAACTAAATTTTAAAATCAGTAAATTTTAGGAATTAATACTCAATTGTTAAAAAAATATAAATTTATTCAGTAAAAATACTGTTGTATTTTGAAATTTAGAGTTTCCATAATAACTGTAAGATAGTAGCATTCGAGCATTAAGTATCTATCTTTTATTCCTCACCCAAGCACGAAATGATTTCAGCAAAGCAATTTCACCCATACTGTTACTTTGCTCAATAAAACTGCTTATCTCACTCACTGAAACTATAGGAAAAGCAATACTAAACTTACACTCGACATATTGCCCATCTCTCAACTGATAAAATTTTAAATTTTGCCCATCATATCTCCAAAGTTCAGTTACACCCAACGCTGAATAAATTCTCAATTTGTTAACTAAACTGCTAGTAATGTCAATCTCAATTGCTAAGTCAGGCGGCGGATCATTTTCTAAATCTAAAGTTTGCTTACCCCTAACAGCTAGTTCATTCTGGATATAGTAGCAAGTATCTGGTTCTATTCCCCGCTTTGATATTTTCCGCTTCAATGTTGTAGAACCAGCACTTCTCACTTCAATTCCTAATTCTTCAGCTAAAGCAATAATAAAATTACCAAAATTACTTTTGGGGTTTTCATGTTCAAAAAGTGGAGTCATAATTTCTAAAACACCACAGTCGTAAGCAAACCGAGAACCTCTATCTTCACCTGTATCTCTCAACAAGGCTTCAAAGGTTTCCCAACTAATGTTATATAGCACTGTTCTTTGTTCACCAACTGTTGACTTGACAATCATATTAAAATAATTCGTAATTTGTAATTCGTAATTAATTCATGATTTTAAGCTATCTTTTCCCGCACCCAAGTGCTAAAGGATTCCAGCAAATTAATTTTATCTATAGTTTTACTTTGCTGAATAAATTTCTTCATATCATGAACACAAATTAAAGTAAAGTCACTGTATGACAGTTTAGTTGCTCCTACAAATAATCGAAACAGCAAAATTGTGCCAACTATTGTTAGTTAATAACTGGCACAATCAGCATCTAAAATTTTGTCTACTTTTAACTAGAGAAATCAGCAAAAAAATCAATAGTTTCTTTCAGTGCTTTGATGAAAATATCAATTTCCTCACGGGTATTGTAGAAAGATAGACTTGCTCGTGCGGTTGCAGCAAGACCTAAGTAACGGTGTAATGGTTGTGTACAGTGATGTCCAGAACGGATGGCAACGCCTTCTTGATCTAATAATGTAGATAAGTCGTTAGCGTGAACTTCCCCGGCTGTGAACGACGCAAGAGCGGCTCTCCCTTCACCTTTTGCATTTGGTTTGGGGCCGTAAATTCTAATTTGGGGAATTTGCTCTAATTGTTGGAACAAATAAGCGGTTAATTCTGCTTCGTAGGCGTGGATTTTATCCATGCCGATAGTGCTAAGATAATCGATCGCAGCACCAAGTGCGATCGCTTCTCCAATTGCAGGTGTACCAGCTTCAAATTTATGCGGTAATTCTGCATAAGTTGAATGGTCTAAATACACCTCTGCAATCATCTCACCACCACCAAAAAATGGTGGCATTGATTCTAACAATTCCAACTTGCCATACAAAAATCCTATCCCAGTTGGAGCGCACATTTTATGACCAGATGCTACCAACCAATCACAATCTATCTTCTGCACATCTACAGGATAGTGGGGAACACTTTGGCAAGCATCAACTAAGAATTTAGCACCATATTGGTGAGCGATCGCAGCAATTTCTTCCACTGGATTAATGCAACCCAAAGTATTAGAAATATGCACCACTGACACCAGCTTAGTTTTCTCAGAAATCAGCTTTTTAAACTGTTCCAAATCAAAAGTTTCTTCTGATGTTAATTCTACAAATTTCAGTACTGCACCCGTTTTTTGTGCCACCAATTGCCAAGGCACAATATTACTGTGGTGTTCCATCACCGAGAGAATAATTTCATCTCCCGGCTGCAAATTATTCATTCCCCAGCTATAAGCTACTAGGTTAATCGCCTCACTTGCGTTGCGGGTGTAGACAATTTCCTGACGCGATGCAGCATTGATGAATTTGGCAACTTTATCTCTAGCACCTTCATAAGCATCAGTAGCTTTAGCACTTAAAGAATGGGCACCTCGATGCACGTTAGCATTATATTGCTCGTAATAATCCCGTAGGGTATTTAATACGAATAAAGGCTTTTGCGATGTCGCAGCATTATCGAGATAAACCAGGGGTTTCTCGTTTACTTCCTGATGCAATATCGGGAAGTCAGCGCGAACTTTATCAGCAAGGGTTTTGGTAGGAGTAAAAGTCATTGGTAGATTACGTTATTACTCATTAGTCAGGGACTTGAGATTATTCACTGTGTTTAAAAGGATTTCTCGCAGAGAAGGAACTGGTATTTTGTTGATAACTTCAGCAGCGAAGGCGTTAATTAACAACTTCCGAGCATCGTTTTCATCAATTCCCCGACTTTGCAGATAGAATATTTCGTCATCTTCTAATTGGCTAACAGTAGCACCGTGAGCACATTTAACATTATCCGCCGTAATTTCCAATTGGGGTTTGGTATCAACTCTGGCTTTAGAGGATAGCAGCAAATTGCGATTCAACTGGGATGCATTTGTTAACTGCGCTGGTTTGGGTACAAAAACTTTACCATTGAACACTGCATGAGCGCGATCGCCTACAATACATTTATGCAATTGGTCACTTGTACCGTGGGGATAGTTAAGTGCGATCGCACTGTGAGTATCAGACAACTGCTTACCAGTAATCACCGTCAAACCATTGAGAGTAGTTTGTGTCTGCTCACCAGTTTGCAAAATCTCCAAATTGTGCCGTGACAACTTTGCGCCTAAAGTTATGGCCTGACTTGTATATCGACTATCACGAGCTTGGGTTACAGCAGTTTTCCCAATATGAAAAGCCTCTGCACCTTCTTGCTCAACCCTTGTATGACTCACTTGGGCATTGTCACCAACCCAAACTTCCGTAACCGCGTTAGTTAAGTAAACTTCTTCCTCTTGTGGGGTAGGCATCTTGCCTGCCACATACTCTTCAACCAACGTCACCTGCGAACCACTTTCCGCCACCACTAGACAACGCGGCTGCGAAATCGTCGCCGTCTCCCCCGCAACTGAAATAAACACCAAATGAATTGGTGTCTCAACCACCACATTCTTCTTCACCCACACCACAGCAGCATCACTTATTCCAGCCGTATTGAGAGCAGTAAAAACCTCCTGCGCTCCCTCAGCTTGAGCTAAATACTGCTCTACCCCTTCCTGCTCAACAGCAGACAAACCAGCCAAATTACTCACCACAATTCCAGATGGCAAATCTGTAACTGCGGATAACTCCGGTGCAAAAACGCCATTAACAAATACCAAACGACTATTAGCCGCCTCTGGCAAAATATTAAATTCTAAAGACGCAAAATTTCCCGCCTCTACATTAAATTGCACCTTTCGTAGAGACGACAAATCAGTAAATCGCCATTCTTCCTCGCGGGTAGTCGGGAGAATCGAGTGACGTACCCAATTTACAGCGCCTTGGCGTAATTCCTGCAACCAACCTTCTGTTTTCGTTGCCGTTACTTGATTTAACAACCCACTTAGATAATCATCTCTATCTAACATCGATGTCAAACTGACTGCATTTGAATTAGGTATTGCACTAGGAGATACTTGAATATTCATTACACACCCACCTCAGCAGCTGCAAATTCTTCCAGCACCCAGTCATAACCGCGAGACTCTAATTGCAGCGCCAGTTCTTTACCACCACTCGTAATAATCTGCCCTTGTGCCATCACATGCACAAAATCAGGCACAATATAATCGAGTAATCGTTGGTAGTGAGTAATCAAAATTGTAGAATTTTCTGAAGTTGCCAGTTGATTTACCCCATTCGCCACAATTCGGAGCGCGTCAATATCCAAACCCGAATCAGTTTCATCCAAAATTCCCAACTTTGGTTCTAGCAACGCCATTTGCAGAATTTCATTCCGCTTCTTCTCACCACCAGAAAACCCTTCATTCAAACTCCGACTGAGAAAACTGGCATTCATCTTCACCACATCCAGCTTTTCCTCAATCAAATCGTCAAAATCAAAAGCGTCTATTTCCTCTAAACCTTGCGCCTTCCGCCGGGAATTGTACGCCACCCGCAAGAAATCCAAATTGCTCACACCTGGAATTTCTAACGGATACTGAAACGCCAAAAATACACCACTTCTAGCGCGTTCCTCCGGCTCCAACTCCAGTAAATTCTGTCCCTGGAAAATCACCTCACCGCCAGTCACCTCATACGCCGGATGTCCAGCCAACACCTTAGAAAAAGTACTCTTACCAGAACCATTCGGCCCCATGATCGCATGAATCTCACCCGATCGCACCTCAAGATTCACACCTTTCAAAATCGGTGTCCCATCAACATTAGCCGTCAGATTCCGTACCGACAGCACAACTTCACTATTTTCAATAATCATCTTCTCTCCCTTCTCTGCGCCTCTGCGGTTCGTTATTCCAAAAGATAAACACAGAACGCCGATGTCCCTGTGTTTATCCTTGCTTCCATTTATCCAACACTGCCTTCCAACTTCAAACTCAACAACTTATCAGCTTCCACAGCAAACTCCATCGGTAGCTGATTAAAAACATCCTTACAGAAGCCACTAACCATCATCGAAATAGCATCTTCTGCTGAAATGCCCCGTTGAGCAAAGTAGAATAATTGATCTTCCCCAATCTTAGAAGTAGAAGCTTCATGCTCCACTTTCCCAGTATTATTTTGCACTTGGATATAAGGGAAAGTATTAGCATGAGCATTATCCCCAATCAGCATCGAGTCGCACTGGGAATAGTTTCTCGCGCCTTTAGCCGTCGGATTAACTTTCACCAAACCCCGGTAACTATTACTAGAATTACCTGCGGAGATTCCTTTAGAAATAATTGTACTGCGGGTATTCTTACCTACGTGAATCATCTTTGTACCCGTATCAGCTTGCTGCATATTATTTGTCAGCGCCACCGAGTAAAACTCACCCACAGAGTTATCACCCACCAACACGCAGCTAGGATATTTCCAAGTAATTGCCGAACCTGTTTCTACTTGAGTCCAGGAAATCTTAGAATTTACGCCCTGACACAAACCGCGCTTGGTGACAAAGTTGTAAATACCGCCTTTACCGTTGGCATCTCCAGCGTACCAGTTTTGCACAGTGGAATATTTAATTTCAGCGTTGTCGAGGGCGACGAGTTCCACAACGGCAGCGTGTAACTGGTTGCTGTCATACATCGGTGCGGTGCAACCTTCCAGGTAAGAAACATAACTACCTTCTTCGGCGACAATCAAAGTCCGCTCAAATTGTCCCGTATCACCAGAGTTGATGCGGAAGTAGGTAGACAGTTCCATTGGGCATTTTACGCCTTTAGGAATGTAGACAAAAGAGCCATCGCTAAATACGGCAGCGTTCAAGGCGGCAAAATAATTGTCAGCGATGGGAACAACGCTACCCAAATATTTTTTGATCAGTTCTGGGTGTTCTTGCAAAGCTTCCGAAAACGAACAGAAAATAACGCCATCTTCCGCTAGCTTTTCTTTAAATGTAGTGGCGACAGAAACGCTATCGAAAATTGCATCAACGGCGACGTTTGCCAGCCGCTTCTGTTCAGATAGGGAAATGCCTAACTTCTCGAAGGTTTCTAAAAGGGTTGGATCAACTTCATCCAAGCTGTTTAGTTTTTCTTTCTTGCGTTTTGGCGCTGAGTAGTAAATGATATCCTGATAATTGATTGGCGGGTACTTGACATTAGGCCAAGTTGGTTCCGTCATTTTTTGCCACTGGCGATAAGCTCTGAGGCGAAAGTCCAGCATGAATTGCGGCTCGTTCTTCTTAGAGGAGATCAAGCGGATAACGTCCTCGTCTAGTCCACGCGGAATAGTGTCGGCCTCAATGTCCGTGACAAAGCCGTACTTGTAGGGTTGGTTGACTAAGGTTTTGACAGTGGCACTCATCAGTAATAATCTCTCGTGTTCGGAACTTGAATCTCTCTATAAGGATGGGAGACGGTTTTCTTTAGCCGATTCCCATCTACCGTTACGGAATGGTTACACGGCTGCTAGAATAGTGGTGGAGAGTAAAACAACAGCTATGTTGTTTAATCTATCTTCATTTTACGCTAAATTAACAACAACAATGTTGTCTAAGTCAAACAATTTTGGATTTTAGATTTGCAATTTTAGATTGAAACAGACCACAAGGGTGCTTGGCTCAAGGATTTTAGATTGACGATCGCGTAGCGGGCTATATACCAGAAAACTTTTTTAATCCAAAATCCAAAATCCAAAATCCAAAATCGGCACGGTCAAATTTTCAAAGAAATTAATTTTTGGGGCGTTCGCTGAACGTCTCGCACTACATGAAGATGGCGACTACCCACCAGTCCTCAACCAAGCAAGATATCCTAGAGTATCTGCACAAACACGAAAAAGCAACGGCTTTGGAGCTAGCTGAAGTTTTAGACGTTACCCCTCAAGCTATTCGTCGCCATCTCAAAGATTTGGAGACGGAGGAGCTAGTTTTGTACTCGACATCAGTGCAGGCGGCGGGGATGGGGCGTCCGCAGCATCTTTATGAGCTGAGTCGTCAAGGACGCGATCGCTTGCATCGAACAATGAGCGATCGCTTTGGTGATGCAAGCGGAAATTTTGCGGTTTCGCTGCTAGACACCTTAGCCGAAACGGTAGGACACGATCAATTTAAGTCGATTTTAGAGAAACAGTGGCAGCGCAAAGCTAAAGAATACCGCGATCGCGTTGGTAACGGTTCACTGCGAGAACGTGTAGCCAACTTAGTAAAGTTGAGAAAAGCGGAAGGCTTCATGGCAGAGTATCACCCGGTTGATGTGAATGACTCCTTGGAGAGCGATCGCTTTATCTTAATGGAGCATAACTGCGCCATTTCTAACGTTGCCGAGTCTTTTCCTAGCATCTGTGGTCACGAATTAGAAATGTTTGCAGCCGTCTTACCAGATTGTAACGTAGAGCGCACCCACTGGATTATTGATGGCGAACATCGTTGTGGTTATTTAGTACAAATTCGTCATTAGTCATTAGTCCTTTGTCATTTGTCATTTGTCATTTTTTTAATAACTAATACCTAACTAACTTTGAGATAGCATTTCATTTTTTCATTTATGGATGTATCACCACAGCAACCATCAACACAATTTTTAACCCTGGAAGAGTCAGCAAAAGTAGATGCGGCGTTGTTGTCTTCCCCAGAAAAGTTTTTAACAAGATTGACAATTTCATCACTGAAGCTTTTGAAGCATATTGCCCAAGAGTACGGTGTTGCTATTGAAGATTTGACAGCGCAGCAAGTAATTGCCTGGTTTGAAAAAGATGGAAAAATTCGTCGCGAACAGGGAATTGAAGGTTCATATCTAAAATGGTGAACTGTGGTAGTAAAGTTTGCATTTTATGTTCAGTTAAGAAAATTGTAGGTTGGGTAGAACGAAGTAAAACTCAACAAAGTTAAGGAAATGTTGGGTTTCGTTCCTCAATCCAACCTACGTAGAAGTTGAGTTTTAGGTTTAACAACTGTATTGTGCTATAAACAAAAAGCACCTTTGTAAAGGTGCTTTTATTTATAAATAACATTTGATTTTTCAAACAATTATTTAAGTTTAAGTATTGTAAGTGTTAGTCCGAGGACTACGAGCGCCAGTTACGGCTCCAATCATTGAGGCTATTAAACCCAACAAAGAACCAAACACAAACCACCACAATCCTGAACGTAAATTAGCTGCCGTTTCACGAGCTTGTTGGGCACTTATGTTTGCTTGTGGTACATTAACACCACCTTGCTGTTGTACCTGGTTTATGACTTCTCCTGCGTTAGAAGCAGCAACACCAAAAGCACCAGATACTCCACTTGCTAAAAGCCATGAGCTAACTGCCAAAGTCGTTGCCCAAAGAATTGCACCGTTCAGAAGCGCTGTATTGCGGTTCATGGGCCCACAAGCACGGGCTGTAACCCAACCACCAGTAAATAGGGAAATTAGTAAAGCGATAGTTGACCAAAGCCCCGCATTACCCGCAGCGTTAGGGGCAATTGTTCTGGGCGCACCTGAACCTTCAACTGTGCCTGCTGCAAACGCACCAATGATAGCGCTCAAAATTAATTGGGTAGCTAAGGAAACCAACAAACCAGAGATAATCGGCCCCCAGCGAACAAGATCGTGATATTCGGCTACTCGGCCCGCTACCGCAGGCTCAGTATGAATAGCGTCATTACCTGTCCGATTTACGTATGACATAGCTTATGTTCTCCAGTGCTGTTTCAGCAAACTTGCTGCTTAGGTATATTCATGTTTATGCTTAAAATTAAATAACTAAACGAGCTGTTTTAATCTCTATCGATAGAAAGATTTAATAGGTGTATCTTTAGTGAGAAAAATAGATTTGCTTTCACAATTTTTAATATAATTTAGTAATTATTTATGCATTAAGAATTTTTTCTAAATTTTCAAATAAAAATTATTAACTTAAAATGCAAATATTAGCTAGCTATCATGTATTAGATAGCTATCATAGAGCAGCTTTAGCTATGTATGAACTAGACTTAATCTAATTAAAACTTTGTAATGATTGTCAAAAATAAAAATCATCAAAAACTAACGCATCCTCACAGCAGTGCCTGTGGCAGTAATCAGCAAAAGCACTCCTGACTGGTCAATATTTATTGTGCCGGTATCAATTTCAATCCCGATTACAGCATTTGCTCCTAAACGTTGTGCGCGTTGTTCTAATTCTTCTAGTGCCTTGCGTTGACCCTGCTCAAATAAACGCTCGTAGCTACCAGTGCGTCCACCGATAATATCTCGAATACCAGCCAAAAAATCCCGTAAGAAATTGCTGCCGTAGACGACTTCTGCTGTCACAATGCCTAAATATGATTCAATCACGGCTCCTTGAATGACATCAGTGGTAGTTATAATCATAAATTAACCTCCAATATGGGATATATCTTAATATTTATTATTAAAGTAATTATCAAAATACTTTAATAAATTGTAACTATTTTTACAGAAGACAAGTGTGATAAACATCCTCTCATACAATTTTAGATTGCACTTTGGGGTTAGTGTTGTCCTAAACAGGTTAATCCTACATTTGACAGTTTAAATTTATCTTATCTTTGAATGACCAAAAAAGGATGTAAATGCCTAAATTAAAACTTCTCAAAGGGTAGTATCAAGGATTAAAAATGTCAGAAAATTGGATACAGAGTCAGCAAGCTTTTAAATTCAATAAAAATAGGAATAAATGTCAAAGCCTATAAGCTTGCTGTATCAGAATTTAGGATTAAGTCAAATTCCTGGTGAGTTGTTCTGGGTAACACGTAGAACTACTGATTAAAAAATGTGTAGTTTTGCTATAGTACTGGTTTATATGTATGGTATCTTCACCTGCTTTCGATCGCTTGCACTTCATCCTTCAGTAAAAACTCTGTTATGTAGTGCTAAATGTAAACGAAAAGAAAATGAACTATTAACATCTGAATCACTACGAATAAATACAGTTTTCAAAAACCCATATTTTTGTTTTAATGTACAAGAAAAAAGTCCTCTAAAATTTCAGGAAATTTACTGTGTACAAACCAACATCATTCGTGTTTAGTGTGGTGTTACTAGGATGTTTTGCTTTCACCATACCTTCAGTAGCTCAAGCTCAGGTATTAGTGGCGCAAGCCAAAAACCCAGAATTAAAGCAATTACTGGAGGAAGGACGGAGGTTAGTCAATGCTGGGGATTATGGTGGTGCGATCGCTGTTTATCAGCAAGCAGCTAGTTTAGATCCGAAGAATGCTAAAATCCATTCAGGTATTGGGTATTTATACGCTCAACAGGGAAATTACCAGGCAGCATTAGCAGCTTATCGTAAAGCGATCGGCATCAGTCCTAACAATAGTGATTTTTACTACGCTGTGGGTTACATCAAAGCCAATTTGGGCGACACACGTGGGGCAAAGGAAGGTTATCGTCGTGCAATACAACTCAACCGTAACAACGTCAACGCCTATTTAGGATTGGCTGTAACCCAATCGCGTATGGGAGACTATAATGCTGCTACCTGGGCATACCAACAAGCAATCGACTTGGATAAAAACAACGCCCAGACTTATGAGTTGATGGGTTCGATGTATAAACAGCGACGACAAGCCAAACAAGCAAACAGCTTGCTTCAGAAAGCCCGTGACTTGTACAAACGGCGCAATGACTCAGATGGCGTAGAAAGGGTAGAAGCCATGCTGCGGCAGTTAGGAGGATGAGGTTAATCTAACTGGCGTCCCGTTAATTCCACAAAAATATCTTCCAGATTAGAGGGACGCACCATCATTCCAGTTTTATCTGGCTGTTCATTCAAATAGATATTTGCTGCTTCCAAGGATGGGAAAAACAGATATTCCCAATTACGAGCGCTATCACTTCCGACATTAGATACACCTAATTGTTTCATCACCAAACCTTCACCATGAGCAAAACGTAGTTGTTGTAAAGTTCCCAAAGAAATCAGCTTACCGCTATCCATAATACCGATGCGTCCTGGCTTGGTAGAACCAAAGGCATCGCATAAAAATTCGACCTCATCCATATAATGGGTCGTCAGTAGCATCGTCATCCCTTGTTTATTTAAATCCCGAATGATTTCCCAGAGGCGTCGCCTAGTCTGGGGGTCTAGTCCTACCGTTGGTTCATCTAAAAACAAAATTTGCGGTTGATGCAATAAAGCTCTCGCAATCTGCAACCGTCGTTTCATACCCCCAGACAAGGTTTTTACCAAATCATTACGTTTTTCTGCTAGCTCAACATACTCTAGCCATTGATTAATCAATTTTTGTCGCTGCGGGTTACTAATGTGATGTAGTCTCCCGTGCAGTTCCATATTTTCCCAGACGGTTAAATCGTTATCCACACTGACTTGTTGCAAGACAACGCCAATACTCTGTTTTGCCAACGTTGCTTGGCGTGTCACATCATATCCACCTACTTCTATCCGTCCTTGGGACGGTTTCGTGAGTGTAGTCAGCATCCGAATTGTGGTTGATTTACCCGCACCGTTCGGGCCAAGTAAAGCAAATATCTCCCCCGCTTCAATTTGGAATGATAGGTCATTGACTACAGGTACATTGTTGTAAAACTTGTAGACATTTTCTAGAAAGACAGCAGCAGTCACGTCGCTTCGCTCCGAATTAAAAATTAAAAATTAAAAATTAATCAATTGATAAATAAATTTAGTTGCTCTGTATCCTTTTCTGTTCGATCATGGATAAATTTGCTTACAGTAGTTCTTAAATCAAGACTACCACTCAGATTACATCAAACTAAATATATTTTATTAACCCTTAGATAACTCAATCTTTACTTGTTGACATAACAAGGTGTGGTAAACACTTATCCTGTAATACTTTAGTTTAAGGTTGCTGTTATTTAGTATGGAATCTCATCACCCATTGAAGCTAAATCGGCGTCAGTTTTTGCTACATTCAGCTATCACTGCTGGTGGAATTATTTCCACAAACTTTGTCGCTAAATCACCAGTTTTTGGCGAAGCACCTGCAATTATCACCTCTGATAAAATGCGTCCTGGCATACCTTATGGTGTAGCTAGCGGAGATATATCTAACGATAGTATCGTGATTTGGAGCCGGAGCGATCGCCCCGCCAAAATGATTGTAGAATATTCTACCAGCGAATCTTTTCGCAACGTGCAGCGAGTTGTGGGGCCCAATGCTTTAAAAAATAGCGACTTTACAGCACGACTTTATCTGAAGAATCTACCACCAGACCAAAAATTATTTTATCGGGTGATTTTCCAAGATTTAGATTATCAACGGACTTGCAGCGCTCCTTTTTATGGTACTTTCCGAACACCCCCCAAATCTGGGCGAGATGTATTCTTTGTGTGGGGTGGCGACACCGCCGGTCAAGGATGGGGAATTAATCCTGAGTTTGGTGGAATGAAAATTTACGAAACTATGCGCCAACTTCATCCCGACTTTTTCATTCATTCTGGCGATAATATTTATGCTGATGGCCCCATCCAATCAGAAGTAACTTTAGACGACGGCACTATTTGGAAAAACATCACGACACCAGAAAAATCAAAAGTAGCAGAAACTCTCACAGAATATCGTGGTAACTATATCTACAATTTGCTAGATAAAAATATCAAGCGTTTCAATGCTGAAGTTCCCATATTGGCACAGTGGGACGACCACGAAACAAGAAACAATTGGTATCCTGGGCAAATTATCCTCAACGATGACCGTTATACAGTTAAGGATGTTAACTTACTAGCTCAAAGGGCAAGACAAGCATTTTTAGAATATCTGCCTATTGGATATGAAAGCAATAATCCAGATAAAGCGAAAATTTATCGCTCTTTCAACTATGGCCCATTATTAGACATTTTCATGCTGGATGAGCGCACCTACCGAGGGCCAAATTCCCCGAATAATCAGCCAGTACCAAGTAAAAAAACAGATTTCTTGAGCAAAACCCAAGTGGAATGGTTGAAAAGGCAACTGCTGTCATCAAAAGCGACATGGAAAGTGATTGCTAGTGATATGCCTTTGGGACTGATAGTTAAAGACGGTAGCACTGATTTTGAAGCTTGGGCTAATGGAGATGGCCCAGCTTTAGGAAGAGAATTAGAACTTGCCGATTTACTACGATTTATCAAAAACAAGAATATCAAGAATGTTGTTTGGTTAACTGCTGATGTACATTACGCAGCAGCTCACTATTACAACCCCGCCAAAGCAAAGTTTACCGACTTTAAGCCTTTTTGGGAGTTCGTTGCTGGGCCGCTTAACTCTGGCACATTTGGGCCAAACGAATTAGAAAATACTTTTGGGCCACAATTGATATTTCAAAGCCTCCCTCCAGGTACAAAAGCAAATCGACCGCCAAGTGAAGGTTTGCAATTCTTTGGAGGAGTCAAAATTAATGGAAATACAAAGGTAATGACGGTAACATTGCGTAACTTGGCTGGAAAGACTGTTTACAGTGTAGATTTACCGCCAGAAAAATAAATCACCAAAATCACAATGAGAGGTAGCCAGTTAGATAGAGTAATTAAGCAATTTTTTACTTTTTCTGCTGGCTTTGCTGTTTTTTGAGTGAGATGTTGAAGGATGAAAAAATTGTGCGATGCCTGCGGTGGGCTTTGCCTACGCTACTGTTAGGAGCTAAATTTAGAGAAGTATTAGATTTTTTAATTGCTATGCTGGCAAGCTACATTGACCAAGCAATGGAACTAGCGCTTTATGAGATCATTGAAGACGATCAAACTTATTGGGGTGAAATTCCAAGTTTACAAGGAGTCTGGGCAAATCATCAAACTCTAGAAGGATGTAGGCGGGAGTTAAGAGAAGCTTTAAGTGACTGGCTGGCGCTACGGTTACATTTGGGGTTAACGATTCCTGTAATTGCTGGTATCAACCTCAATGAACTGACCAAACCTGTATAAAAATGTCTAGATTAACCCCTATTTCTTGGCGTAATTTAGTAAAACGTATGCAAGAGCTAGGTTTTGAAGGCCCGTATGCGGGAGGAAAGCACCCACAAATGCGGCGAGGTGATGTTACTGTAATTATTACCAATCCTCATGAGGGTGATATTAGTGTGGGTCTATTATCGCGGCTATTGCGACAAGCTGGAGTTTCTCGTGAAGAATGGTTAGGTGAGTGAAATTTTAAAGGTGTATTAAACTCTGCAATTTGCATCTAAGTTGCTATCAAGAGTAATAGTAAAAATATAATTTTAGAATTTTTGGAGTTGGTCATGCTTAAGCAACTCATCCTAGAAAACTGGAAAAGTTTCCGTTATGCGGAGCTTCCACTTGACCCCTTAACCGTTCTGATTGGTACAAATGCAAGTGGTAAATCTAATGTAGTTGAGGCTTTGGAATTTTTGAAGAGAATAATACAAGGTGAAAAGGTTGAAGTAGCTTTAGCAGGAGACAAAAGACTACCATCCATTCGAGGTGGTATTGAGTGGGCAGCATATCAAACTGAAACAAAATTTACACTAAAGGTAGTGCTTCAGTTTGAAAACGATAGTAGTGATTATATTCATAGTATCACAGTAGGGACAAAACCTTTTCCTCATATTTTGGAAAATTCTACACTTGCTAGAGAAGACACAGAATACGATCAAAACAATGTTACCAGTTATTTTTT
Source organism: Nostoc sp. DedQUE08 (assembly GCF_034530895.1). Lineage (NCBI taxonomy): Bacteria > Bacillati > Cyanobacteriota > Cyanophyceae > Nostocales > Nostocaceae > Nostoc > Nostoc sp. DedQUE08. The sequence goes on along the minus strand of NZ_JAVRCD010000003.1, from coordinate 207,154 downwards.
ACATAAGCATATTTATGAATATAATTTATTACAAAAAAAGTTAGATGTTATTAATTTTTCTTTTTTAGATGATGGAGAAGATCAAGTAGAAATAACACTTAATCAAATTTTAAAATCTATTGAAAATATTTTTATTTTAAATCCTATTCCATCTAAAATGCGTGATTATGTGAAAGTTTCTGAAATATATGAAAGTGATGCATCCAATATGGCAGGAGTACTAGCAACATTACCTGAAAAAAATAAAGCCGAGATAGAAGCAACTCTGTCTAGATATATCAAAGATTTGCCGGAAGGAGATATTCAGAAAGTATGGGCAGAAAAAGTTGGTAGATTCGGTACTGATGCCATGCTTTACTGTCAGGAAGAATGGAAACCTGGTCATATTACAGAAATTGATGCTAGAACTATGTCAGATGGAACTCTTCGCTTTCTAGCAATTCTTACAGCACTACTTACACGACCCGAAGGTAGTCAAATAGTAATTGAAGAAATAGACAACGGACTTCATCCATCGCGGGCAGAATTGCTAGTCAGAATACTACGGGAAATTGGCAGCAAAAGAAAAATTGATATTTTACTAACTACCCATAATCCGGCTTTACTTGATGCTTTAGGCCCAGAGATAGTACCTTTTGTGGTTGTCGCACACCGCGATAAAGAAACTGGAGAAAGCAAACTTACGCTTTTAGAAGATATTGAAAACCTTCCTCTTTTGTTAGCATCGGGTACTTTAGGCAAACTAGCAACTAAAGGTGCAATTGAAAAGAGCCTTTCTGATAATAAATAAAGTTAAATATGAGAAAGGTTTTGATTATTGACACATCCATACTTTGCGTCTACTTAGGTGTACCTGGTAAAGAGACTTGTGGTTCTGATAACGATAAATGGGATAAGAAAAGAGTTGAAGCCCGTTTTCAGGCAGAAGAAAAACAAGGTGCAAAGTTTATACTACCAATAGCAACAATTATAGAAACTGGTAATCATATTGCACAAGCTAACTCTAAGCGATATGAAATTGCTCAAGCTTTCGGTAATATTTTAGTGAAAGTAGCAGATGGAGTTATACCTTGGGGAGTTTTTGAAACTCAAGTAGGTGAACTTTGGAACTCAGAGCAATTGAAACAACTGGCTACTGAATGGCCTACTCTGGCATCAAGAAAAATTTCTATCGGAGATGCGACAATTAAGACTGTGGCTGAATATTACGCCAAAACCAGTAGCACTTTTCAAGTGGAAATTTTTACGGGCGATGGTGGACTCAAGGCTTATGAACCAGCTATCCCAGCACCTACGCGTCGAAGTACTCGCAAAAAAGCCTAGAGCGATTAATATTTACCCAAAATAGAGATTTTTTAACTAACTTATTAGGAATTAAGTTCGACAGGAATTGTAATAATAAATTCTGTTCCTTCTTTTACGCTAGATATACATTGCAGTTGACCACAATGTTTTTCTACAACAATTTGATAGCTAATGGATAGTCCCAATCCAGTACCTTTACCGACGGGTTTAGTGGTGAAAAAGGGGTCAAATAATCGCTTTTGTATATCCTTGGGAATTCCACTACCATTATCGGCAATGCGAATAACTACTTGCCGATCATTTGTGACTTCAGTACGAATACGAATTACAGGTGATTTTAGAGTTGAATAAACTGATTCAAAACTTTCGAGTATCGCATCAATCGCATTTGATAAAATATTCATAAATACTTGATTTATTAACCCAGCATAGCATTCTACTAGAGGAAGATTTCCATATTGTTTATCAATAGTAATTATCTGACCTGTTTCTTGATTTATGAGACGGCTTTGTAATATTATTAGAGTACTATCAATACCTTCATGAATATCAACTATCTTTTTATCAGATTCATCAAGGCGAGAGAAGTTGCGTAAAGAAAGAACTATCTCTTGGATACGCTCAGTACCAAACTTCATAGAATCAAGAAGCTTGAGGAAATCAGCAGTTAAAAACTCTAGTTCCATTTCTGCGATCGCAGCTTTAATTTCTGCTACTGGTGCAGGATAATGGTGTTGGTATAAGCTAATTAATTGTAGTAAATTTTGAGTGTAGTTGAGTGCATAAACAATGTTGCCAGCGATAAAGTTCACAGGGTTATTGATTTCGTGTGCAATGCCAGCAACGAGTTGTCCTAAAGCAGCCATTTTTTCATTTTGAATTAATCGCGCATAGTTATTCTTCAGGGTACGAAAACCTACTTTAGCAATTCTAGATTGTTCTTCTACTTTCTCTAGTTGAGCTAATGTTAAAATATGAATTTGGGAATAAGCTAAAAGTAAATGATGGAAATCGAGTAGCTTATAACTACCTAACTGAGTTTCTATTAAAATCGGCTCATATACAAATTGAGGTTCTCGCTGCAATGCTAGCTTATTTGCTTCTACAATGAGCGTATCCTCAGAAATTATACACACCTCTGGCTGAAGAAAGTTAATCAGATTGATCGCAGGTCGTTTAGAAAATAACGGAAAACTATAGGGACGACTCATGTGTTCAAAAAATCTTTGTCGAGAAATCATCCCCAGATAATCATGATTTTTCACCAGAATAATACCTGGTAGTAAAGGCTCTTGCTTAAAGAGTGTATTCAAATCATTTGCTGGACTATCTGCTTCGACGTAAACAGACCAAAGTGGTAATTCTTGCAAAGTAGACTCTAATTGCAAGTTCAAATTATTAGCATTTGTCATGCTATGCATTGCCAACATAGTTTAAATCCTTAACCTTGAGTTAACATTTCTGATAACACCCCGAATCAGCATTGCGATAATTGCAAAGTTAATCAAACTTATATTTCCCTGATTACTGCTGAAAATTACAGTTATGCTGCAAAACTGCTGATGTTAGTGCATCCAGTTCTTTTCTATGCTGGACAATTGATATTAATTAGAATCTTTTGTTACCTACTTGCTAACCTTGTGATGTTAAAATTATTATTTATTTAAACTTATTTTGGAATACGCTTTTAGCAAGAGTTAATAAAGGAACTTCAAACACAGTTATAAATAACACTAAAACTGCATCAATAGCAGTCAGCGAAATTGCTCTTGGAGTGAAAGAGAAAGTAATTAAAAAGGGTTTTAAAAATTTGGTTATCTTTCAGACTGCTGCTTAGAGTTACAGGCTACTGTTTAGAGAAGTAAAGCATTATCTTGTACAATCAACGACAAATAGCTCCCCTAGATGGGGAGTTATTTGATATCAGTTAGCTAGCTAAGATGAAATTGGTACATTTTTAAATGCGGCTGTATCTGGCACAAAAATGTCCAAATTATTGATACCATCGGGAACTCTTAGCCAGATATAAGCATCTGCGGAGGCTTGTGGACGTACTTGGAACAAAGAAACGGTTCCTGTTGAGCGATTAAGAGCAACTCCTTTGTAGGTTACGCTAGTCTCAGGATTGCGGGCTGTTGTACTAGCTACCGAGATAATATCGCTACCAACAACTCCGTCTGTGGCAAGGCGACGAATCCGCATTTGCAGATTTACCACATCACGGTTTCCAGTTTCTGGATCTTTAATTCGTTTTGCTGAAAGTAACTCAACTTCTGCCTTTTTGCCAAAAGCAGGCTGCACAAATTGGCCAGGGCTAATAATTGCTGAAGTTGTAGCACTAGCTGGCGATGGTGAGACTGTTGCTTGTGGAGAAATTGTAGTTGTAGGACTTGGGACTTGAGTGGGAATGGTGTTACTGGCTGTACTAGTAGTATTTAGTGTCTGCCGTAACGTAAAAACTTCATAAGCTACATAGCCGCTACATCCCAAAGCCAAAGTAGAGAGTAATACAGCTACACCAGATAAAAATGTACTCACACCATTGCCTCGATTTCGTATTTCTGTATATGCAGGTTGACTTGGGTTTCGATTTTGTAGTCCCATAAATTATGTTAGTGCGATCGCCTATGTATGAAACATGTGAACATCTTCCCTATACTAATTAAGTAACTTTACTGAGCCAATTCTTCTCTCTCCGGAAAGAAATTGTTTGCAAAGTAAAAATATCTGTCTTTGGGATAAGGAAAATTGGTGAGACTTAAGACTTTAAATCAACCACTGGGTGTTTTATTAATATTTTTGACTAGCCAGACAGGATTTAGTTCTATTGCGAAAGCACAAACCCCAGTTGCACCAACAACTACCACAAAATCAATTTGCTCTAGCCAACTGGGAACAGCGATAGATGCTGTAATCAATCGTCCCTTATTTAGTCGGGGACGCTGGGGAATTTTGATACAACCTCTGTCAACGGGGCCAACTCTTTACAGTCGAGATGCTCAAAAATATTTTACTCCTGCGTCTAACCTCAAATTGCTGACAACAGCAGCCGCCTTGCAGGAATTGGGTGCTAATTTTCGGATTCGCACCTCTATTTATCAGAATGGCAATGGTGTTTTACGTGTTGTCGGCAGGGGAGATCCTAGTTTAAGTGATACAGAACTGCAAAAATTGGCACAGCAGTTAAAACAGAAAGGTATTACTCAAATTCAGCAGTTGAGTGCTGATGATAGTTATATTCAAGGTGATATTGTTAACCCCACCTGGCAATGGGAAGATGTGCAATCAAGTGATGGCGTACCAGTCAGCAGCTTTATTCTGAATCAAAATATTTTTAGCTTTAAACTTGTACCACAGGCTGTAGGTAAATCTTTGCAAGTGCTGTGGCTCGATCCTGGCGAAGCAAAACAGTGGCGGATAATTAATCAGTCAATAACCGTCCCTCAAAATCAACCGAGCTACGTCAATGTCACCCGCGAATTATCAGGAACAGTATTACGAATTCAAGGACAACTGACAACGAATTCTGAAGAATCTTTAATAGATTTGCCTGTAGTTGACCCTAATTATTACTTCTTACGACGTTTTCGTACTGCCTTAGCAACAGCAAAAATTACTTTGGTACAGACATTAGTAGTAAATGGTGGTGTGAATCAAAGGGAAATAGCATTTGTAGAGTCGCCACCTTTAGCTGAATTATTAGCAGAAACTAATTTAAATAGTAATAATCTTTATGCTGAAGCATTGCTGAGAGCATTAGCTGTGAAAAAAACCAGACTGAAAAATCAGACTAGTGCTAATGTCGGTTTAGAAGTTGTCAAAGCAAGTTTAACTAAATTGGGGGTCGATCCAGCTAATTACATTTTGGTCGATGGTTCAGGTTTATCACGTCGTGACTTAGTAACACCAGAAGCTTTTGTCCAAACTCTGCGGGGAATGGCAAAAACCCCAACTGCATATATATATCGCGCATCTTTACCCGTGGCTGGTAAAAGTGGAACTCTGAAAGGCCGCTTTCAAGGTACACCTGCTGAGGGCATTGTGCAAGCAAAAACAGGTACGTTAACGGGTGTAGTTTCTCTATCTGGATATATGAATGCGCCGAAATATGAGCCGCTAGTTTTTAGTATTATCGTCAATCAGTCAAATCAGTCTGCAACAGTTATACGGCAGGCAATTGATGAAGTTGTTGTCTTGTTAACACAATTGCAGCATTGTTAATATTATACTTTTCACTCCTAACTTGTTTCATGCCAGCCAAAATCTTACCACCGCCCCTAAAACCTGGAGACTTACTACGAGTAATTGCCCCTAGTGGTGCTTTGCGAGAGTTCGAGGAATTTAAACAGAGTCTAGAAATTTGGCGATCGCGTGGCTACAAATTAGAAATCAGTCCCCAGATAGATGACAAATGGGGTTATCTGGCTGGAACAGACGAAAACCGCCGTCACCAGCTAGCAGCAGCATGGCAAGATCCTGATTGTCGTGGTATTCTCTGTGCCAGAGGTGGTTTTGGCAGCACCCGCATCTTAGAAAATTGGAATTGGCCAAACTCAGGGCTTCCCAAGTGGCTTATAGGCTTTTCTGATATCACAGCTTTATTATGGAGCCTTTATACAGCAGGAATTTCCGGCGTTCACGGCCCTGTAATGACAACTTTGGTAGATGAGCCGGATTGGTCAATTAAGCGATTATTTGATTGGATAGAAGGTGGTTCTTTTACCCCTCTCAAAGGTTGCGGTTGGGGTGGTGGTGTGGTTACTGGTACTTTATTACCAGGGAATCTCACGGTGGCTACTCACCTTTTAGGTACACCAATCTTGCCACATCTGGATGGTGTAATTTTGGCTTTTGAGGATGTTACGGAAGCACCTTATCGCATCGACAGGATGCTGACACAGTGGCGCTTGAGCGGTGCTTTGTCTCAAGTCTGCGGTATTGCGTTGGGCGGTTTTACTCGTTGCGAAGCGCCACCAACTATATCTAGTTTTAGTGTAGAAGAAGTATTGCGCGATCGCTTGGGTGATTTAGGGATTCCCATTGTCTCCGATTTGCCTTTTGGCCACGATAATCCCAATGCAGCCTTACCAGTGGGTGTAGAGGTAACTTTAGATGGAGATGCGGGAATATTAGCGATCGCGCATCCACATTAAGTTAAAATCAGAACTCAAATAAATTGAATATCAGTGAATAAATTACAAATAGTATCATTATTTGATTGTGATGCTATGTTGTTAGTAAGTAGGTAGACATAATTGAATATAAAATAAACTTCTAGTTTGCAATGAGCGATTTATCGCTCAGAGCAAGGATTATCAAGACTAAAGCCCTTACTACAAACTTTAAATTTATTTATGCCTAGATACTTACGAAAAATTTTCAACTAGTTACAAATTAAACATCTAACTCTTATGAGTCCCATTGTCTTTGACTTTAGTCCCGAAATTTCAGTTATACTTTGTACCTACAACCGAGAAAAATATTTGAATATTTGCATCAATAGTGTCCTCGCTCAAACTTTTAAAGATTGGGAACTGTTGGTAGTTGATGATGGTAGCCAAGATAATACTTTTGAAATTGTCAATCCATATTTGCAAAAATTTAATAATATACGTTATTTAAAACACCAAAATAAAAAATTGGGGTACTCTAAAAACGCCGGAGTTCAAGCATCCTTTGGCAAATACATTACATTTATTGACAGCGATGATACATATAAATCCAATCATCTAGAGTCGCGACTTAAATACATGCAAGCTAATCCAGAAATTGACTTGATTGAAGGAGGATTTTTCTCTGAAGAAGAGATTTTTGTAGCCGATTATTTTCAACCAGGTCAAATAATTAATTTACGCGAATGTGTTTTAGGCCCGACATTTTTTGGTAAGAGGCGAGTATTTTTTGAATTGCAGGGATTTAATAATATTCCCTATGGAGAAGATACAGATTTTTGGAAACGGGCAGACAAAATTTTTAAAACTCAAAAAGTTACAGAACCACAAACCTACGTTTATACGAGAGCAGAAACAAGCATTACCAAGGATGTTTTAGAACAGCGCTCATTAACCTAAAAACTTTAATTCAGTTTGTCTCGATCCACTCAATATAACGTTACCTGCTACTATGCATATTTGTCATATAGTTTTGAATAACATTGGTGGAGCGCCAAAAGTTGCTGATTCGCTAATTTCTTCTCAATCCAAAGCTGGCTACCAAGTCTCTACTATGGTGCTCACTATTTTAGAGCCACAATGGATAGTATCTTTTAAAGCGGCTAAAACTGTGATTGTTATGAAAGTTGCAGGTACTCTATTTATTATTGGGGGGATAATACACCAAATATGGGTAGCGATAAAATTAAGCAGGGTTATTGCTGAACAAAAACCGGATATTATTGTTTGTCATACTGCATTTATTACTAAACTATTTTATCTATCTAAATTCATCCCTGGCAGTTTCTCTGTTCCATACATTAGCTATATTCACAGTGATTGTTATACTTGCTTCCCATTTTGAAGGCTTACCACTGGTTCTTGTAGAAGCTGTAGCTAGTGGTGTAACGTTTATTGCCACTGATTGCCCAGTTGGCCCACGTGAGATTTCTGAAGTACTTAAATGTGGGAAAATAATATCACCAAGTAATGTAGATGCGTTAGCAGAAGCTATTATTGACCATATAAAAACTCCTCAACAGAAGATTGAATGCTCTGAAAAAATTGCACAATTATTTAGTGCGGCTAGCTGTGCTGAAAGATTAGAAGTTTTGAGAGAGCAAATTATTTCAAAATGAGTATAATTGAATAATATACTATTTTACTAATGTTTATATCTAAAAAATTTGTATGAATACTAACTTTTTAGCTACCAGAACTAGAGATTTATGGTGTTACTTGATAAATTCGGCTCGGCAGTTTTTTATTTTAGGAATCATTCTAAGTTTGTGTCTGATATTCTTATCTAGTTGTCAGGGGATAAGACAAAAGGAAGATGGGGTAATTCATCTGACACTATGGCAAGCTATTAATCCCCCTGCAAATCGAGATATATTTCAAAAACTAGTAGATAAATTTAATCAAACTCATCCTGATATTCAGGTACAATCTATCTTTGAGAGTGAACCTCAATTACCAAAAATATTGACATCAGTGGTTGCCAATGTACCACCAGACCTGCTGTCATTCCATCCTGAATATACAGGTCAATTTGTGGAATTAGGGGCACTTCGACCTTTAGAAGATTGGTTGGATAAATCGCCCCTCAACTCAGACATTAGACCTAACTTATTGCCAGAAATGCAGTTAGATGGTCACATTTGGTCAGTGCCAATGCACACCAGTAATATTGGTATTTTTTACCGTCCTAAACTTTTTGAAGCTGCGGGAATTACAGAATTACCCAAGACTTGGGATGAATTGAGACAAGTTGCCAAAAAATTAACTATAGACCGCAATGGGGATGGGCGCCCCGAACAGTATGGTATGTTACTGCCTTTAGGAAAAGGAGGATGGACTGTATTTAGTTGGTTCCCGTTTTTATTTGGTGCAGAGGGAGAGGTTGTAACTAATAATCGCCCCAATTTAACGAATGCGGGTGCGATCGCGGCCTTACAATTCTGGCAAGACCTGATAAAAGATGGTTCAGTAATGCTTTCTGCCCCAGAACGAGGTTATGAAGAGGAAGCTTTTCTTACAGGTCGTGTTGCAATGCAAATCACAGGCCCTTGGACGTTAATTATGAAATCTGAGGTCGATCATCAGGTATTACCCATACCAGCAGGTGTCAAAGCTGCTACAGTCACAGGTACTGGAAATTTTTTTGTGATGAAGACCACACCAGTAAGAGAGCAAGCAGCATTCAAATTTTTAGAGTATGTTTTGAGTGAGGAATTCCAAACCGAATGGAGTATAGGGACGGGTTTTTTGCCAGTTACCCTTACATCGGCTCAAAGCAAAGCTTATCAGCAATTCATTAATGAAAAACCAGTATTAAAAGTGTTTTTTGACCAGTTACCTGTGGCACATTCTCAACCAATAATTGCTGGATATAGCCGTCTTTCTGAGAGTCTTGGTCGAGCTATAGAAGCGACGGTACTAGGAGAGTCTGCTGAAAAAGCCCTCAAGAAAGCACAAGAGCGTTTAGATTTGATTTGGGATGACAAATAAATAGAACTAGTGGTGAGTGCTGTTTTTTAACTAGAAGTCCTATAGGGGCTGCCTTCTGCCTCCAAACCTGTAGCTTTGTACTTCATAGAAAAGAAAACTATTGTAATTAACTACCAGCATTGGTAAGAATTCCTACAAGCACTCGCACTAATTCTTCCAAACCTTCTGGAACGCGATAAAGTTTGATATCTTGCATGACCCGTTTATCTTGCCGATAAAATATTCCAAATCGCCAATCTTCTCCATTTGTTACAGCACCGTACAAAGTTGGTGTTTGCGAATCTGTCCATTGGTCGAGTGCTATCAATTCAATTGCAAGTTGAGTAAATCCCCAGCTTAAATCGGATTGCTTGGCTTCGACTACTAACAGGGAATTGGAAGATGAAATATAGTAATCAAAACTCCCTTTGAGTTGTTTGCTAATATTAATGGGGTACTCAATGTTTAGTTGAGTTTGCGTTTGGTCGCAAATTTCCAACAAAATAGGAGCAATTAAAACTTCACGTTTTGCAGCTTCACTGATAGGATTTACGCGCATGATATTGCGCCGTAAGTAACGCTGCAAAAATTCTAAATAGTCAATTACGCCTGAATATTGTGGTAGTTGTAGCGATGCGCGTTCGTAACTACATCCCAGTTCCGCCAAGATATCTGCTGGAGTATATGGTAATTCAAAATACTTACTAAATGTATAACTTTGATCGGGTTGGAGAATGCGCGGGCGAGTCATAAATATTAAGGTTATAGAATATATCGATAAAAGTCAGGAAGAAACTCCAGTTTTGGGATGTAAATTTCTTTTTAATGTACACAAACCAATTGCTGGTATGGCTCCTAAAATCGCTGCTGTCAGTCCTTGTCCACTCCAATATAGTATGGGAGTACGGTAGGTTTCTGGAATCAAATTTTGCATAATAAAAAGCAACCAAACCAAAATAGTAATCCAGAAAAAAGAGATTGAGGGTAAAAAATTCCACCACCAAATGCCTGCTGTATATCGCCTCAACACCAGCCATTGGCAAATCCCTAGCCAAATTCCAGAAATTATATATGCGATCGCAGACAAAAATCCAAAAATCAAAGTATCTTCAGAAGATGATGAGGCAATGGTTGAAATGTAGTTAATCCAGGCTGTAGAAACGCCGTTGGCAATTAGCCAACCGACACTAGTAGCAAATAGCCACTGCCAACCCGGTAAATATCGGTAAAGCACAAGAGCTTGGTCAGCAGCGAAAATCACGGCAAATACAACGTTACTAAGACTTCTAACCAAAATGCTCCATGTTTGTGGTTGATTAGCAACGTTAGATGAGAGACTTTGGAGAATAATTTTCTCTAAAGCGATACTGGCAACGCCACCGACAACCCATCCGATGAGGGTCATTACGGTAAACTGAATAAAGAACCTCTGTCGCTGCGATCGCGGAATCAAATACTTTCCTGGATTAGGCTCATTATTAGCAGATGCAACACGATCGGAACTGTTAGAGTCAGTTTGCATAAGAAGTTAGGGGAGTGAGGGAAAAGGGAGATCGCAAAGATAGGGAAGCAGGGGGAGAATTAACTAATGCCCTGTTTGGCCAATCCTCAATTAAATATTGATTCTTGTTTTACTCTATTTCTCAATCACAGTCTTTATTTTCCATTCCCCACTCGCCACTCCCCACTTCCCCAAGGCGAGAATCTTATGTCAATAATAACGGTCTATTCTCAATAGAATCTCATTAACCTATTCTTACTGCTAAAGATTTAGGGGTAGCTCACAATACGGTTCGGATAAGCTCTTGAGACCGGGGAGGCTGGCGTTGCAGAGGAGGAAAAAAGTTAATTCTTCCTCCCCTGCCTCTCTTCTCCCCCTGCCTCAAAAGCTTACCTCAACAGATAAATTTGTTAACCGAACCGTATTGGGGTAGCCCATCGTAGACATCGCTTTGAGCCTGAGAAACTAAACCAAATGGTAAATAGTGATTTTTTGTTGGTTTTTAACCTTGGTTGCGATCGAGAGTAATTTAGATGTGTTTGTACTGCCTACTACAATTGCACAATAACCTTCACTTAATCTTTAAAAATATTTTAGTATATACACCGTATCTTTTGCGAGTTATAAAAATCAAAATAGGATTACAAAGTATCAAGCTCAACTTATATATTCGAGCTTGTTTTACCCAACAAAAGTCATATATAAAGGCCTAATAATCTTTGTGATTTTTTCTAATTTGTTGGAGTAATGAACCCAGTTTTTCATAGCTAGGTTTCAAGAAAAGTTCAATCTTAATTCTCTTTGTCTTTTTCAAGGTTTATTACTAGAATGCTGAAAAAAATCTCTTTGGCTTTACTCGGAATGACTGCTGTGGTTATGAGTGCGAATCCAGCTAGTGCGGTAACTCTGCAAGTCAATAGTGGACCATTTTCTAGCTACGCTGATGCCAAAACTGTCACCTTTGACGATGGCACAGCAAATGATCCTAATGGATTTGTTACTTACTCTAATATTACTAGTAACATTGTTCAAGGTAGCGTATCTAGTCAATACGCCTCACCTTATGGGGATAACACCAAATTTCTAACAATTGCTCCAGTAGGTAGTAATGTTGCAGGCGACAGTGGTTTGGTCAATATTAAGTTCAAAGAAGCTGTTAATTACTTCGGTTTTTATGCAGGTTCATTAGATGATTATAACTTTGTTGACATTTACAAAGGCGATCAGTTATTAAAGACTTTTAGTGGTGCAGATGTGCCAACTGCTATAGCTAATGGTAGTTGGACTAGCTCTCAAGCTAATATGTTTATCAATCTTGTAGGTGATACAGGAGAATCATTTGACCGAGTTGTGATGCGCTCAAATGGTGTTGCCTTTGAAACAGATAACCACGCCTATAGGCTAGCCAGCGTTCCTGAACCTAGTGCGATGTTAGGTGTGTTAGCAATAGGTGCTTGTGGTATGATGTCAGTCTTCAAACGCTCACAACATAAAGCGATAGTGAAAGCATAAATTTATCCAGATCCCTGTTGAAAATCCTTAAGGATGTGTCTCTATGCATGACATAGAGACACATTTTTTTATGCAGTTTTCCTCACACATTCCCCTGATGCAGAAGTGAGAGGTGTATTGCTACGTGGACTAGCCAAAAAAACAATAAATTGTAGCGCTTGCTGGCATTAATACTGTAGTCAAGCCAACCGAGCGCTTATATCCAATAATCAAAATATTATAAAATATTACTATTATGCCCTGCTATTCACCTTTTCCTGAAAACCTGCTGGAAAAGCGTAATCCCAGAATGATAAGCTAAACAGTGGCATAAATAGGATGAAGTAATAAATGGGTGTTTATTCAACGACTCCTCATCTCTTACGGGCTGCTCGTGGTGAAGTAGTAGATCGTCCCCCTGTATGGATGATGCGACAAGCGGGACGATATATGAAAGCATATCGAGACTTAAGAGAAAAGTATCCTTCGTTTCGCGATCGCTCCGAAATTCCAGATGTAGCAATTGAAGTTTCCTTGCAACCCTGGAGAGCTTTCCAACCAGACGGAGTAATTTTATTTTCTGATATTGTCACCCCATTACCTGGTTTGGGGATTGACATGGATATTGCCGAAGGTAAAGGGCCAATCATTCACTCGCCCCTCCGCACTCAAGAACAAATTGAACGTCTGCATCCTTTAGAACCAGAAGCAGCTCTACCATTTATCAAGACAATTTTGCAAGCGTTGCGTTCGGAAGTAGGCGACAAATCAACGGTGTTAGGCTTTGTGGGTGCGCCGTGGACATTAGCAGCTTATGCAGTTGAAGGAAAAGGTTCTAAAACCTACTCCATCATCAAAAACATGGCATTTTCAGACCCGGTGATACTGCATCAATTATTAGCTAAATTAGCAGATGCGATCGCCATCTATGCCCGCTACCAAATTGACTCTGGCGCTCAAGTTGTGCAAATGTTCGATTCTTGGGCGGGTCAATTGAGTCCTCAAGATTATGACACCTTTGCTCTCCCCTATCAGCAGCGAGTTTTCCAGCAAGTCAAGCAAACCCATCCCGATACACCTTTGATTTTGCTAGTTAGCGGTAGTGCGGGTGTGTTGGAAAGAATGGGACAATCTGGCGCTGATATTGTCAGTGTAGACTGGGCAGTGGATATGGCAGATGCAAGAGCCAGATTGGGTAAGCAAATGAAAGTTCAAGGAAATCTTGACCCAGGCGTGTTATTCGGCTCTAAACAGTTTATTCGCGATCGCATCCTCGATACGGTTCGCAAAGCCGGTAATTGGGGTCATATTCTCAATCTTGGTCACGGTGTTTTACCAGAAACTCCAGAAGAAAATGTCGCTTTCTTTTTTGAAACTGCAAAGGAATTGAATCTTGCAGGAGTTAAGGGTTAGGAGTTATGAGTTATGAGTTATGAGTTATGAGTTATGAGTTATGAGTTATGAGTTATGAGTTGCAAGTTATGAGTTGCGAGGTACAAAGTTATCTTTTATTCTTAACTCCTCACTTCTTACTCCTAACTTTATAAATAACTCCTGATAGGGAACTTTTAACTTAATTCTTAACTCTTAACTCCTAACTCCTAACTTATTAAAATCTTATTATGAGCCAGAAACGGATTTTAGTGACTGGTGCAAGTGGTTGTGTAGGTCATTATTTAACAGAAGCCTTAATTAAAGAAACAAATCACGAACTGTATCTATTAGTTAGGAACCCAAGCAAACTGCAAGTTGATACCAAGGCACGTTCAGGTATCAACGTTTTACAAGGTGATATGCAAAATATTCGCCAGTTTGCCGATTTGCTATCCACAATTGATACAGCCGTACTCACAGCCACAGCTTGGGGTGGCGAGCAAACATTTGATATTAATGTCGTCAAGACTATAGAGTTACTCGAACTGCTAGATCCAGAACGTTGTCAACAGGTAATTTATTTTTCGACAGCTAGCGTTTTGGATCGCTACAATCAACCATTAAAAGAAGCCGGGGAAATTGGGACAGATTATATCCGTTCTAAATATGAGTGCTTAGAGAAAAAAGAAAAATTAGCGATCGCACCCAAAATTACCACAGTTTTTCCCACTGTAGTATTTGGCGGTGATGCGAATAAACCTGATTCTGCTGTCACATCTGGTATTGCAGAAGTGACAAAATATATCAATTTGATTCGCTTTTTAGAAGCAGATGGCAGTTTTCACTTTATCCACGGACGAGACATTGCCACTGTTGTGCGATATCTGATCGATCGTCCTGCTAAAGATAATCAACCACGTAGGCTTGTTTTAGGTCAAGCACCATTAACTGCTAATCAAGCAGTGGAAGAAGTTTGTGCTTATCTGGGCAAAAAGATTTACTTTCGCATTCCCATATCTATAGCATTGGCTAATTTGATTATTGTTCTGTTCCGCATTCGCATGGCCGCTTGGGATCGGTTTTGTATGAACTATCGACATTTTACTTATGAAAAATTCATCAATCCCGATAGTTTCGGCTTGCCAAATTATTGTGCAACCATGAGTGATGTTTTGAAAATTAGCGGTGTTAAACGTGTATGAAATATCTATTATTTGCTAATGATAGCGGTCATTTCTTGCGAAGATAAGCCGACACAAGCTGCCAATTCTTCCAATGTCAATCGTTCGCGTGTGTTTGCTTCTAACAAAGACGTTGCAGCTGCAACGTAATCAGGATTAGCAAGATGATTGACATTCTTAGGAAAACTTGTTTGGGAATAAAGATTGGCAATGTCAGAACTTCCAGTAATTTTTTGTATTTGATAAGTGGCAATTAAAGCTGCTTGACGGGCTTGGAGATAGGCAACATAATATTGCACGATAGCTAATCTTTTTTGCTGTCTAGCTTCCTTCCAACGAGCTTGCAAAACAGGAAGCTGCCCAAAAGTACTAATGAATTTAATCGGGTCAACTGTAACGGTTAAGGAAAAACTGTTTGAGCGCTCAGATGGGGAATCCGGTGATGTTGAGATCGTACTTAGAGCCGGAGATAATTCGATAGCTAAGACATCTCTAAAAGCATTCAATCCCATTGCAGCTTTTGTTTCCAGCACTTGGGCTGAGTTGCGTTCAGCAATAGCTACTAATCGATCGATGATTTTGAGATCCTGCTGTGTAATCTCAGTTTGAAGGAGATTACGTTGATTACTAGAACTAGATTTATCTTCGGATGCAACCACAGGAAATGTAGTACTGACAAATGTAACGGCAAGGAGAATCCTGAAACTTTGTGCAAAAGCTTTTGAGAGCCATTGTGCGATCATCTGATTGATTTATTCGGAAGCCTACACTTGTTTTCTAATTTGCTTCTCTTTTCACGATACAGCTAAATGACAATAATTCTTATATATGTGGGAGTCTTTTTAAGGAAATCCTAGTAAACTGTGGCGAAAGTTTACCTACCTTTAACCAGTTGCTCAGAGCAACTTGTCTGGTTAATTGAGATGGTGGTTGGATTTACGCTGTGCTGTACTAGTCGTCCATTTGAGTTAAAAATATGAATGGTAAAATAAAACAACTTTAATAAAAAGTCAATAACTCTTTATTTTCGTTAGAGTGGGATAACAATCAAAGTGTGAGGATTGATACTACATGCGAATCTTGTTAGTGTATCCAATATTTCCCAAAACCTTTTGGTCTTATGAAAAAATCCTAGAGTTAGTCGATCGCAAGGTTTTATTACCACCTCTGGGTTTAGTAACAGTAGCCGCGATTTTGCCCCAAGAATGGGAATTCAAGCTGGTCGATCGCAACATCCGTGCAGCAACAGAAGCAGAATGGGCATGGGCAGATATAGTAATCCTCTCTGCGATGATTGTCCAGAAGCAAGATTTACTTGAACAAATCCAGGAAGCAAAAAAACGTGGCAAGTTAGTCGCAGTTGGCGGCCCCTACCCCACCTCTGTACCTCACGAAGTTGAAAATGTTGGCGCAGATTTTCTGATTCTGGATGAAGGGGAAATCACGCTGCCCATGTTTATTGAGGCAATAAAAAGGGGAGACACATCTGGCACTTTCCGCGCCACAGAAAAGCCTGATGTCACCAGCACACCAATACCCCGCTTTGACTTATTAGAATTGAATGCTTACGACATGATGTCGGTGCAATTTTCGCGCGGGTGTCCCTTCCAGTGCGAATTTTGCGACATTATTGTTCTCTACGGGCGCAAACCACGCACCAAAACCCCAGCCCAACTTTTAGCAGAGTTAGATTACCTCTATGAATTGGGTTGGCGGCGGGGTGTGTTCATGGTGGATGACAACTTTATTGGCAACAAGCGAAATGTAAAGTTGTTGCTGAAAGAGTTAAAAGTCTGGATGGCAGAACACAAATATCCCTTCCGATTTGATACGGAAGCTTCAGTTGACTTAGCACAAGATCCAGAAATGTTGGAGTTGATGGTTGAGTGCGGTTTCTCGGCGGTGTTTTTGGGAATCGAAACACCGGATGAGGATAGTTTGCAAATGACTAAGAAGTTTCAAAATACTCGTAGTTCTCTAACTGAGGCAGTGCAAACTATTACTAAAGCGGGATTGCGCCCAATGGCTGGGTTTATTATCGGGTTTGATGGCGAAAAAGCAGGCGCAGGCGATCGCATTGTCCGCTTTGCTGAACAAGCAGCAATTCCCTCAACTACCTTTGCCATGTTGCAAGCGTTACCTAACACTGCGCTTTGGCATCGCCTGAAAAAAGAAGGAAGATTACGGGAAAATCAAGATGGAAACATCAACCAAACAACATTGATGAACTTCCTGCCCACTCGTCCCCTGGAAGAACTAGCCAGAGAATATATTGAGGCATTCTGTACTTTATACGACCCAGTACAATATTTGGATCGTACCTATCGCTGCTTCTTGATGATGGGCTTGCCGAGTTGGAAAGCGCCAGCGAAAATGCCAGAGTGGGTAGTTATAAAAGCGTTGCTGATTGTGATTTGGCGACAAGGAATCAAACGGGAAACCCGTTGGAAATTCTGGCATCATTTATTTAGCATTCTCAAACGTAACCCTGGAGTTATTGAACATTACATCGCCGTTTGTGCCCATAACGAACATTTTCTAGAGTATCGCCAAATTGTCCGCGATCAAATTGAAAGTCAGTTAGCTGAGTATTTGGCACAAGGTGCAGAAACGCCTTATGTGCTAGTTAAGGAAAAAGCTGAGGAAAAAGCTGAAGCAGTAGTTAGTTAAATGTAGTAACGGTTAATAGGTAAAAGTGAAAAAATTACTTATTAGCCGTTATTAAAACCAGTATGCTATTCAAAGTATGATAGTCATAAATTGACACTTACTGAATGGCAAAAACACCAATCGCACTCTATCGGCAAGGTAATGCTAATTCTCCTAGAATGGAGAATGTTAGACCTAATAAAGATATTGCCACCTATAATAAAGATGGTCAAGTCTGGGTCATGACTACTTTACCAGACGGGACATCGCCCGGAGGGGTATCAACATTTACCACTCAAGGATATGGCAAAAACTGGTGGAAATTAGAATCCAATACTGAAATTCCAGAGCAAATAGAATTGGTAAATGACCACGATAACCACTGGTTATGGAAACCTTCTAGAGCGATGTTGATAGATGAATACAAAGCAGCCTTGAAATTGGTAGATGAATTATTTTATAAAATAAGTTAATGCTAACAAAATTATAAATTTTTTATTTTGAATTTAGTTGAATTTTTTGTGGCATAAAGCTATTTTATGTAGGTAAATTACAATGAATCTGTCGTTTAAGGACATAAAGTTTATCATTGAAGCCATCGATGGCCTGATTGAGAAATATCAAGAACGACTCAATCAAATCGAAGATATCGATGAGGACGAAGCTTCCGATCTTGGTAATGATACTATGTTTTTAGAGTCACTTCGTAGAAAACTAGTGAATAGTTTGAATAACAGTACTAATACCAATATCTTGGTAGGTAATGAAGTTGTCCAACCATCATCTCATGCTATAAGACAAGCTTCAAGAGGAGCAGAGGCAGTAGACCCAGGTAATGAAGTTGTCCAACCATCATCTCATCCTATGCCAGAAAAGCCGCGATCATAGCAAAGATAAACATCAATAATTCTTAATTCAGTCAAGTGGTGCATTAGCCTTTGGCGTAACACACCCTATAAAAACTATTTTGCTTTTGCAATCCCAGTTATTTCAAAAATTAGCTCTGCTGCTTTACTGATTAACAAAGTGTTAATTTCAAGTTGATACTTGTCTTGTTTTAAAACCTCTGTTACAACTTTCGCTAAATCTGCATTACCTTTCCTCGCACCCAAACCATTAATTGCACATTCAATTTGCCTCGCGCCGCAACTTAAAGCAATGAGTGAATTATCTATCGACATGCCCAAATCATCATGACAGTGTACTGAAACTACAACTTCGTTAATATTGGGCACTCGATTAAAAATCATTTGCAGAAGTTGCAAAAACTCTTCTGGCGATGCCAAACCTAAGCTATCAGGAATACTAACAGTAGTAGCACCACTATTGATTGCAGTTTCAATAGATTTACACAAAAAATCTGGCTCACTTCTGGGAGCATCAAAAGCGCTCCATTCTACATCATCACAGTAATTGCGTGCTAGAGAAACACTCTCTTTGATTGTTGCTAATACTTCTTGTTTGGTTAATTTAGACTGATTTTTCAGATTTACCGGAGTATAAGTGTGAATTCTACCTCTGATTGCTGGTTTAATTGCTTCAGCAAGAGTGATTATTTCATTAGAATTAGAACTAGCTAGCCCACAAATAGTAGAATTTTTAATTATTTTAGAAATATTAAATACTTCATCAAAATCTTTTTGAGAACTTGCTGGATAACCAACTTCAATAATATCTACTCCCATTTCTTCAAGCAGTTGGGAGATGATGATTTTTTGTTGCAAATTCATTTTTACCCCAGGCGTCAATTCTCCATCACGCATGGTGGTATCAAAAATAATTATTTTGTGATTATTTTCTGACATATTAGCTAGAGATAGCGATCGCTTTTTTCAAATGCAATTCTGCTAGACATCATAACTAGTACCTCATTCAATGTACCCGATATCGTAACCGACAGGAATTGGAGCAAGGTTAAAATAATTCGTAATTGATAATACTAGCTTCTGGCAAGTATTACGAATGACAAATGACAAAGTAGTTAACCTCAGTTCGGGTTAAGACGATTTTACTGCTAGTTATACGAAGGAATAGGAGTTTCAGCCAACGATATCGCCAGTTAGCTCCAATATATTATATGCCTCAACTGACTCTGGTTGGTCTGTCTGCCCGTAACCACGTATATCGGGCGCAACAACATGGAATCCACCTTCTGCAAGGGCTACAAGCTGATGTCGCCAAGAGTACCAGCATTCTGGAAAGCCATGACATAGGATTACAAGGTTTCCTTGACCTTGTTCAGCAATATGCATTTTGATGCCGTTAGTCTCAATCAAGCGATGATTTATTGCTTGCATCATTCCTCTTGTTTGATGACGGGTGCAGTGGTTGGAGTTTTTTATAGCGTAGCTTATGTAGTTAATTCGCCGCTGTTTGAGCTTCTTGATAAATTATTTCTTGAAACTGGATCATATCTTTTTGTGGATCGGCGTGGCTAACTTTCACCACTATCTGTTCGCCCAACTTCACAGAACGTTTGAAAGCCATTGGCAACTGCAAGCCCAAATCTTCTAATAAAATTAGGGCTAAGTTGCTGTCTTCTCGCAACCACATCAACACTGTCACATCCCAAGTTTCCTCTGGATGACGGCGTAAATACTCTAAAGCATAATATCTATTAGTTTGTCGTTCCACCATCGTCACCTCTTGGGTGATGCTGGTGACAGTCATCATTACTTCTTTAAGTTGATCTGCGGAAAATGGCAGAACTTCACCCCGCAAATGGGCTTTAATTTGAAAGTGGGTGAGTAAGTCACTGTAGCGGCGGATGGGAGAGGTTGCTTGAGTGTAAGTATCCAAGCCCAAACCGGCATGACGCAAAGGTGTAATGCTCATTTCACTCTTGGGCATACAACGACGCATAGCGCAAGCGCGAACGAATCCGGCTGGAAGTAGCAGCAATTCCTCATCTGGAGGTAATTCTGGTTGCGGTTGACCGCGAAAGGGCAAAGGTATGTTATGAGTTTTACCATAACGAGCCGCAACTTCACCGGCAACAATCATCATTTCTGCTACCAGTTGCCGTGATGGGGAATCGTCCAAAATATCAATGTGGATTTCCTCGCCTTTGACTTTGATCGTTGCTTCGGGCATAGTGATGCTAATTGCTCCTTGAGCGTAACGCCAAGCTTTGCGTTTTTGTGCCCAAGTTGCGATCGCAGCAATTTCTGGTTCTGCTTGTACCCGTAATTGCAGCATTTCATCTACATCTTCGTAGGTGAGGCGATAAGTCGGCTTAATTAAGCTGGTATGAATGCTGTAATCTTCTACTCCCCCAGTTGTCCCTAAAATAATCCCGAAACTCAGGGCGCAACAAACCTTTCCCTGGATCAGACTCATTGGCCCAGTTGCCAACACTTCTGGGAACATGGGAATCATTCCCGTCGGCAAGTAGACTGTACTACCGCGCTTTCTGGCTTCCAAATCTAATTCATCTTCCGGCACTAACCATCTAGTGGGATCGGCGATATGCACCCACAGGCGTTCCCGTCCATCGGGGAGTACTTCCCAACTTAGACCATCGTCGATCTCTGTGGTAGTTTCATCATCAATGGTGTAAACCTTCAGGTGAGTCAGATCAAGGCGGTTTGTATCTGAGTCAATCGGCGGGAAATCCAAACGCTGTTGCGCCACTTCTAATACCTTATGAGGAAATTGGATCGGAATTGAAGAACGCCGCAGGAACAAGTTTTCATTAGGACTCCAGCAACCCAAATCTACCAATAGTTGAAAGGCTCCTTGGGGTGTCGTGGGCCGTCCCAGCATGGTCATAGTTTCTAATACTGGAGCGCTGGGCGGATAAGCGCGAGCCAACGAGTCATAATTAACCCCCGTCCGCACGGTGTCAGCTATTAGCGCTGCGTATTTTTCTAGTCCTTCTAAACGCTGGCGATCGTGGCGCTGCCATTCTACTGCTTCACCTTTGAGCGCCTGCTCTACACGAGTTAAAAATTCCTGCTGTCCTTTAGCTTTTAGTGCCTCTACTTCTAGTTGGTGCTTGCGTTCTGCCACTTGAGCAGCAGTTCTCGGCTCGTAAGCGTCTCCTTTTTGCTTGAAATAAAGTTTGTCGTCTGATAACAAGCAATAGGCGGCGTAACAAGCAGGCGCGGCTGATTCTGAAAATAGCAGATTCGCCATTTGGTCTGGGGTAACTGTTTCCCCATCTTCAACCAGTAATTCCCAAGCCACTTCTAAACTAGATGGGTCTAAATAAGGCTCGATCTGCTCCAAAAAGCTGGCAATTTCAGAAGCCTTATAAGTCTCTTTGGTAACTGTATAGGTTATTTGTCTAGGCGCGAGGCTGTGGGATTGACCGCGTTCGTCTACCACAAACCAGCGGGTTTTACCGTCTGGACGTTCTACGATGCCCAGACGGCGATCGCCTTGAACCCTAAATTCAACTAGCGTCCCCTTCTCCACAACTCTCGCACTCTAATTTGGTGAACAGTTTAAATAGTTAGGAGTGAGTAGTTAAGAGTGAGCAGTGAGGAGTGAGGAGTGAAAAGTTAATTGATAACTCATAACTCATAACTCATAACTCATAACTCATAACTCATAACTTCTGACTCATCACTCTTTTTAGCCTTCTGCATTGATAAATGGCAACAAAGCCACAATCCGCGAACGTTTAATTGCTAATGTCAACTCTCGCTGTTGCTGAGACGTAAGCCCAGTAATCCGACGTGGCAGTATCTTTCCCCGCTCGGTGACAAACTTACGCAATAAATCAACATCTTTATAATCAATTGGTTCTCCTGGCTTGATCGGAGAAAGGCGACGACGGAAATAACTCATCTCTACTTAATTTCCTTGTGAACGGTATGTTTGTTGCAGTGGGTGCAGAACTTTTTCAGTTCTAGCCTGTTGGTGGTGTTGCGGCGATTCTTGGTACTGGTATAACGGTTAACACCAGCAGAACGCTTATCTGAATTTGTCCGGCACTCAGTACACTCTAGTGTGATAATAATGCGGGCACCTTTACTCTTAGCCATAATCTTACAAACAGTGAAGCCTGAAGAGAATTAACACAAATGACTATCTTCTCACATTCCGCCGTATATTTTCAACTAATCTTTTAATTTTTATATCGAGCGAGTAGCCACGACGCGACGAAACAATGAAAGTTCCACAATAGCGATCGTGTAAAGCCTGCCGCATCTGGGTATCAGAGAAAGCAGTTCCACAATCAATTGCTAGGGGAATTACTAGCAGTATAGCAGTGGGATTGGCTCTAATATTGCTCAGGGCAATTGACACTAATAAAGCACCCAAGCCGATAATCGCCTCTCGCTTCACTAGTGAGAGCAAATCGGGAATTCTGCCCACTACTTCCCCATCTTCGACTTCCAATACCTTTAAATCGAACGCCCAACGCCCTAAACTTTGCCCTTGATTGTTGTATACCACCACTACTCGCAAAACCAGCCAAAGTATTACAAAAACTAAGATTTCAAGAAATTGAATCCCGATATCGCCGCCTCCCAGTAGGGAACTGACTAACCAGACACCAAGGAAATCAAGTCCCAATGCCATACCTCGCCGCCCAATCTCAGCTTTGGGATAGTGTTTTTGGGGAAGTCGTTCGATAGTCATACAAAATAAGTATTTTATTTAGGGGTTGGGAAATAGCGATCGCTCCTGTTTTTAATATTAAGATGATGACTTGGCTAGTTGCTGCGCTGTAAAGGAACAAAAATCAGCCAACAAAAATTTGTACAACTACCAACTGCACGACTCAAAAATAAGAGCGGGTATATAAGTAAGTTTTGATACCTTTGGATACTTGGTTAACATCTCATAGAGTAGCCGCTACACGTCATGGATGCAACATACAGTAGGGTTGTACATCTATATTGTATTGTTGTAGAAACTTCATTTTAATTAATTTGGAAGTTATATCTATGACACATCTGTTTACTAAAACAGCTATTAGTCTGGTGACGACTACTACTTTAGCGTTAGCGATCGCCATAACCACCAACAACCTGGCTCATGCTGCTGAGTTTAACTTTAACTGGAAAGGAGACACAGGTTATTCAGCGAAAGGTTCATTTAACTACGATACAACAACTGCTCCCAGCGTCATTTCTGAAGCTGGTTTGGGAACTACGAAGAACTTGCAATCTCTCTCAATTTCCTTCTTTGATCCCTTGAGTAATCTGATAAATAGTTTTACTCCAGTGCTTAGTGGGATATCTAACTACGGCTTTTTAAGATTCAACTTTGATAGCACTACCGAGCAAATCTTTGGCCCTTTTGATGTTGGCAAGGATGATGAGTTTCCTGGCGACACTTGGCTTAATAATAATCTCGCACTTATAGATGAAGGTTTTAGTGATGAGGTTCTAACAAAAGAATTTGGTTTTAATAATAGAGATGCAGCAGGCACAAAGCAAATCCTAGATTTAAGCAACAATTCGGTTCAGGTATCCAAAGTCCCCGAAGGAAGCATAATTATCGGTTTACTAGCAGTGTGTAGTTTAGGATTTACTCTCAAGCAGAAATCAATCCAAAATCCAAAATCTAAAATTGGTCAGTGTTAGTTTACAGGGATAAAGAAAAAAGTCGGAGGCGATCGCTATGTTATCAGTCAGCGATGCACAAGCAATTATTTTAAATTTGGTGCAGCCGTTGGATCGTCAACGGGATACAGAAGTTGTAGATTTATTGACAGCAGATAGTCGCATTTTGGCAACTCCTGTCACCAGTCCGCTAGATTTTCCCCATTGGGATAATTCGGCAATGGATGGCTACGCAGTCCGCTACGAAGATGTACAGGACTCTAACGCCGAACAACCAGCTATTTTAGAAATTGTTGAAGAAATTCCGGCTGGGTATCAGCCCAAGTCTACGATTCAACCAGGGCAAGCCGCACGGATTTTTACAGGTGCGGTAATCCCAGCAGGTGCGGATACTGTAGTCATGCAAGAGAAAACACGCCGCGAGGAAAACCGCGTATTTATACTGGATGCACCAAAATCGCAAGAATTTGTTAGACACAAAGCATCTTTTTATCAAGCTGGAACAGAACTACTACCAGCAGGAATTAAGTTAAATGCCTCAGAAATTGCCGTATTGGCAGCAGCACAGTGTCCGCAATTAACTGTTTACCGCCGTCCACGTGTGGCAATTTTTTCCACTGGTGATGAGCTGGTGACAGCTGATAAACCGTTGCAATCGGGGCAAATTGTGGATTCTAATCAGTATGCACTGGCAGCATTGGTGAGACAAAGTGGCGCAGAACCGTTAATTTTAGGCATTGTGAAAGACGATCCAGTTGCTTTGGAGAAAGTTATTACTCACGCTGTGGCGATCGCTGATATAGTTCTCTCTTCTGGTGGTGTCTCAGTGGGAGATTATGACTATATTGACAAAATTCTAGAGTCACTAAAAGCAAAAATCCACATTCGGGCTGTGCAAATTAGTCCAGGAAAACCCCTGACTGTCGCCACTTTCCCCAGTACAGACGCGATTAATCGCGTCTCTCCACACTCAGCACTATACTTTGGTTTACCAGGAAACCCTGCTGCTGTGTTGGTGACATTTTGGCGATTTGTGCTACCAGCAATCAAGAAACTTTCGGGAATAACTGAAAGTTGGGAACCAGTATTTTTGAAAGTGCGATCGCATGATGAATTGCGATCGAACGGCAAACGTGAAACTTACCTTTGGGGTAAATTACATTTAATTGATGGAGTTTATGAATTTCACAAAGCTGGTGGTAGTCACAGTTCCGGCAATTTAATTAATTTAGCTCAAACCAATGCCTTAGCTGTTCTACCTGTGGGTCAAACATTAATTTCGCCACAAGAAGAAGTGCAAGTTTTACAGCTTAGTAATTCGTAATTCGTAATTCGTAATTCGTAATTAAAAACAGTTGCATAAAGGGATTTAAACACTATGTGAAAGAAAACCACGTATAGACAAGCGCGTAGCATCTTTGTAGGAAAGGGAGAATTCAACTTCAATTGCTTGGCTTTAAGACAAGTAGGGAGAGCAGGAGATGAAAAAAAGGTTTAACCCAAGCATCTTGAATTAAACCCAATAATTACGAATTACGAATTACGAATTACGAATTAGTTAAAATATCTGCTCCAAAGCCTCAATCAAGCTGTTAACTTCCTCAAGGGTGTTGTAATGCACCATACTTACCCGGACTATTCCACCTTGAGACGCTAAACCCAGGTATTCAATCAGCCGTTTAGCATAAAAGTCCCCATAGCGAATCCCAATAGAATGTTGGTCAACTTTTTCCGGAATAGTTGAGCTATTTATTCCATCGACGACAAAAGATATAGTTGGTACACGGAATTTACGGTCAGCCTTTGATTGACCAATCACTCGCACATTCGGTTTACTGTTGAGATAATTTAGGAGGCGATCGCTAATATGTTCTTCATGTATGCTAATTAAATCAAATGCTTGCACCATTTGATTTCTCAAATCAGGTGCAGTTTCATTCCCATAGTGCAGTTGTGCTAATTCACTTAAATAATCACATAGACCTAACATTCCATAACTTAATTCAAAATTGACATTCCCTAATTGAAATTTATAAGGTATATCTGTCTGGTCAATAAAATAATGGTTCAGACCAGGCAATCTTAATAAATGTTCTTCTTTGCCATAAAGTAAGGCATGGTGCGGCCCATAAACTTTATAAAAACTCAAAGTATAGAAATCAACATCTAAATCTCGGACATCAACTAATCTGTGAGGTGCATAAGCTACACCATCTACACAAATCATAGCGTTGCGATCGTGTACAAATGCAGCAATTTCTTTGATCGGGTTGATGGTTCCCAGAACATTAGAAGCATGAGTCAAGGCTACCAGTTTTGTGCGCTGACTCATCAATGGTTCTAAATCTGCTAAATGAAGTTCTAAAGTATCTGGGCGAACTTTCCACACTTTAACCTTTATTCCTTGTTTTTCAAGAGCGACCCAAGCACCAATATTAGCTTCATGGTCACAATTAGTAACAATAACTTCATCACCAGATGTGAAGGTTTTACCCAGACAAATTGAAAGAACTTTCAACATCATTGTAGTCGATGGCCCCATGACTACTTCTTTATAAGAATTGGCATTAATGAAAGTAGCCATTTCCCTAGTTGCTAAAGCCAATCGTTCTCCAGCCAGTTGAGAGATTCCATAAGAAGCTCCCAACTGGACATCAGAACTTAAGAGAAATTCGCTAATTCTATCTACTACTTTTTTCAAGGTTTGTGACCCACCAGCATTATCAAAAAAAGTCCACTCCCCAGCTAGAGCCGGAAAATATTGACGAACTTTATCAAGATTCAGGAGCATAATATAAGTTTTCTAGAGAATGTTCTTTACCCTAGCCTACCTTCTGACAAGTCGCCCAGAGAACATCTACATTAGACTTCTTGCATAAATCAAAAATAAAGAACCCCACCCCGCATTTGAGTAAAGCAAACGCTCCCCTATGCTTTGGGGAGAAGTTGGGGGTGAGGTGTTAGAGACTTTTGCAAGAGACTCCACTTGGTTTCATAACGGGAAGGTTAAGAGCGAACAAGTCAGTCGGGACGACCAACGTAGTGACAACCCTTATAAATGGGAAAGTGGTTGGGTGTTTGTGTATCTCATGTTAGCGTAGCCTCTGCCTCCAACACACTGTTCGCGATCGCACGAGAAGTTGAAATCTCCTGTATTTAACTTCCAGCAACTATTAATGTCTTGATTCTTCACAATTCTCGCCAATTTTATTTGATAAGTTTAAGGGAGAGTCAAAGCAACTATTGTTTTGAGTCTTAATTCCTTGATTGAAAATAAAGGAACGGCTTATGAATACTACGGTAAAATATGACATCCAAGTTATCAAAGAAGAAGCACTTCAACTTGTTAAAAAGAGACTTGTTAACCGTCAGCAGCCAATTTATACCCTTTGTAAATATATTCCTCATCGTGAGTGGATTAATTTTGAACTTGAGTTAGAAAAAAATGAATTTCTACTCAGAGATAGAATTATCGATTTACTGAATCACGAATCTTGGGAAGATGATTGAGGCTACATAAGGCTAAACCCTATTAGCTGCATCCCATAAAATAAAAATTATAAATTTATTTTTCAACATGAAAAACTCCCAAATTAATCGGGGGCTATAAGCAAGAGATTATTAAAGTAAGCAATAAATCTTGATGGATAGCTTTGGTTTTAAAAGATAAGAGAACCATTGCTAGCGTCATAATTCTCTGTTAAATAAGTTGGCACAATAAAAACAAACTGTGTGAAGAAAAGTAAACAAGATTCAAACCCTTTTTCTACCTTCTTTATCTCAACAATAATTATTTACACCGAGCTACGGTGTACACGCAAGTTTTTGAGAGTTGTCCTACAAACTTATACCAATTTGAAAAATGATTGCGACAGATAGAAAACTGAAACACTTATCTAATGGATGTTTCACAATCTAAAATCTAAAATCGTTCGACTGAGCGTAGCCGAAGTCTAAAATCCAAAATGGTATTACCATTGTCCTCTCGTTTGCCTACTCTGCATAGGAATGGTTAATTAGGGGTTGCTACCTCCAGTCAGACATAGCCTAACCTCAGAAGCAACCTCACCTCTTTGGCTGTGGGTTTGAGAAATTTTTTGTTTTTAATAAATGTGTCAATTAATACCTAAAAAATAGGCTATAGTCTCACATTATTGAGCAATTAATTACTGAAATCAAGAAAAGCAATTAGACTAATCGGTTTCAGTAAATTGGATTAGGTAGATAACTCTTCTAGCCCAATCCATTCGGTAATCGATTGCCATTGGCTTGCGTAAACAATAGTACTTCTACGTTTTTCTTTCTGAGGCTTTCTAGGTAGTTTTCCCATGACAACATCAGCGAACGAACTGGATTCGTTCCGATTATGCCTATTATAAATAGGCATTTCCTGCCAGCAGTGACGACAAAACCAGTAAGTCTCTGCACCGCGTACATGTTCTAAAAGTAAACTTGAGCAGCAAGGACAGTAATTCATATTTTTCTCAAATCCTGTTCATAAAAGTGTTATTGCGATTCAGGGCAGCTATTTGAGAAGCCCGTAGATATTAAAAAGAAACTGTCTATATTTTGACTATAGTCTTTAAATATGAGGAAGTTGTGAGGATAGTCAAAATACTTAATGTTTTAGAAAAACTTATACACAATTATTAAGTAATACTTTCCGGCTAATTTAGCGGTTTTTTCACAAGTTCCTCAAATTATCTTCGTATAAATTCTTATAACTATAAATGTGGGGCTTCAGAGCGGCGTTACTGCTAGCGTGCCACCTACTTATGAATAGAATAAAGAATAAACCAGTCAAATTCTTTTTCCTTCTGATTTATTGGCAGTTGATGCTGAGTTCGCAAAGTTCCAGTAGGGAAGATTACAAGTTGGGTATTGCTCGCTCAATGCAGTGGCTCTTGAAGTTGCGAAACTTTCCCACATGACTGTCTCCTCTATGTTAAAGTGTTCCAAAAAATAAACGATCCAAAACCTGTCATTGTGAGCGTAACGTAGTGAAGCGAAGCAATCTCAAGTACTTTGCGATTGCTTCATTCTGCTTTGCTCCCGCAATGACAATTGGGCATTTTTTTAATTGGAGTACTTTTAGGGAAACCGTCTCCGGCAATGGCTCATTTTTTGTATTGTTTATTAAAAGTCTTGATAAAGTTTATTAAAAAAGCCTAAATTATGAACCTCTGTCAATGTTTGAGACCAAGGGTTTAATATTTGCACTCATCAATTAATTTCAAATATTTCACAGTAATAAGACTATCAAAACTATCAATTAAGGTAATATCTTAAGATAGCAAATCATCTATCTATAAATTTGACAATAGAATGAGTTTGACGACTCTAAAATTTTATTTACTTTCTAATTTAGTTACTAACTTGTATTGTATTGTATGTATCAGGCATTCTAATAGTTAAAGCCTGTATTTATCAATACAATTAATTTATAGTTGCTTTATAGTTAATTTATGACTACATTTAGCCGCCTGCTAGTTGCTTGATAATTAGTACGCCACAATAATTTCTGATGTTCAACAGCTGACTTCTTTTGCTTGTTGTTGACTTCTGCTAATTTGTCCTGAATATCAAAAAGCTTATTAGGATTGATAAATTAACTATGCAATTTAACGATCGACTGATTAACTTACCTAGTTTAAATCATGTTATAAATTATTCACCATTAAAGATTAACCCTGATAGTTTTGTAATCGAAGCTATTTTATTGATGAGTCAACAAGGATGTATTAATTATGCATCTAGCAACTTAAATTATTCGCTGAACTTAACTCTTGGAAATCAACCAATATCCGGTTGTGTCTTGGTTATGGATGGAGGAAAATTATTAGGCATTTTTACTGAAAAAGATGTAGTTAGACTTATAGCTTCGAGAATAGATTTATCTGGGGTGACAATGGCTGAAGTGATGACGCAGTCAGTAATTACCCTTACACAATCAGATTCTCAGGATATTTTCATCGCTTTATCTTTATTGCGTGAGCATCAGACTGGCTATTTGCCCGTTTTAGACGATCGCGGACAATTGGTAGGAGTGATTAACGAGACTAGCTTGCTACAAGCCTTTGACTTGGTAAAAATGGTAGGGGTCGTTGAAGGCTTGCAGCAATATTTACAAAAACCCAGAGATGAATTTAGCCAGGTTAATCAGTACACAGAGATACAGCAAGTGTGCTGCCAGACTCAAAATAACTTAAAGCTATGGGTTGAGGCACAATCGGCTGAAATTATGCAAGTTAATCAGGAGCTTCAGCAAGCCCTCGAAGAACTCCAGGTTATGGAAGAAGAACTGCGCGAACAAAATGAAGAGTTGGCCGTTGCCCGCGAGCTAGTAGAATTGGAGCGTCAACGTTACCAGAATTTGTTTGAGTTCGCTCCAGATGCTTATTTGGTAACTGATACAGCAGGTATTATCCAAGAGGCTAACCGAGCAGCAGCAATCTTGCTGGCTGTACGCCAAAAATATTTGGTAAACAAACCATTAATTTTATTTATTCCTTACCAAGACCGCCAAACTTTTAACACTCGACTAATTAATAAACAGCAGGAACAGAAGTGGGAAGCTTACTTAAAACCACGGGGAGGTAGAGCTTTTCCGGCTAGTATTAAAGCCGCCGCCATGTACGATTCAAAGGGTAAGCAAGTTGGCTGGCGCTGGTTATTCAGCGATATTAGCGAACGCCACCAGGCAAAGGAATCACTGCGCCAAGCTTACGAGGAGTTAGAACAACGAGTGGCAGAACGGACAGCAGAACTTGTGATGTCCAATGTGCTGTTGCAGCAAGAAATTGCTGTTAGCGAAGCTGCCCGAAGGGATCGCCAACGCGCAGAAGTTGCATTACACCAGAGTGAAAATCTCTATCGCCAACTCGTGGAAAGCCAAACTGACATAATTATCCGCATTGATTTGCAAGGGCAGATTACCTTTGCCAATGCAGCTGCTTGTCAAATTTTCGGTTGGAAACAAGATGAGTTTCGCGATCGGTCAATTTTCCAATTTCTTCATCCAGATGACTTGCCTGAAGCGATGGAAGATATGGCAGCTTTAGGATCTTCATTCCATCCCTTGATTAATCGTGAGCGACGTGCATTGACAGTCAATGGTATCCGTTGGTTTCAATGGAATGCGATCGCAATTCGTAACGACAAAGGAGAGGTTCTTGAAATCCAAAAGGTAGGCAGAGATATTACCGAACAGCAAGCTACGCTACACGAATGCCAAGTTGCCGAAGCAGCACTGCGCCAAAGTGAAGAGAAATTTCGCAAATTTGCGGAAAACACCCACGCAGTTATCTGGATTGCCAGCACAGATTCATTCCGAACTTTGTATGTTAGTCCTGCCTATGAAAAAATTTGGGGTCGCTCTTGCCAAAGTCTATTAGAGCGGCCTGAGTCTTGGATAGACTTTGCTCATCCAGACGATCGCGATCGCTTAACCATTGCAGCAAAGCAACAGCTTATTAATGAGTCGGTTTCAATAGAATATCGAATTTTGCGACCTGATGGATCGATGCGCTGGATATGGGATCGAGGCTTTGCTATCTATGATGACCAAGGAAAAGTTCAATACTATGGTGGCATCGCCGAAGATATCACCGAACGCAAACTAGTCGAAGAGTCACTGCAAGAAAGTGAAGCGCGATTGAGTTTAGCTACCGAAGCAGCCCAAATTGGCATCTGGGAGCGGAACCCGATCGCTAATACTGGTATTTGGTCTGCCAATATGGGGCCACTTTATGGTCTACCGAGCAATACCTTATGTCCAACCTATGAAGATTATCTCAATTTAATCTATCCCGAAGACCGCGAATCAGTGGCTGCGAGTATAGCGCGGATGATTGAGCAAGGAAAGGGATCTATAGAGTATCGAATTGTCTGGCCCGACGGCAGCTTACACTGGTTAAACTGCAAAGGTCAGGTCTACTATAACGAAATCGGTCAGCCGATCCGGATCGTCGGCATAAATAGGGATGTCACTGAGCGCAAGTTGGCAGAACAAAAAATCTCTGAACAAGCCGCTTTACTTGATATTGCCACCGATGCCATATTAGTTCGAGATTTCCAGTCTCAAATCTTATTCTGGAATCAAGGTGCAGAGCGGATGTACGGTTGGCTTTCTACAGAGGCGATCGGAAAAAACCTCCAGGAGATTTGTTACACAGCAGGAACTCAGCAGCAATTGGAAGTACCCCTGAAAAGGGTAATTGAGAGTGGTTCGTGGCAAGGTGAGTTAAATAAAGTTACAAAATCTGGTCAGAAAATTATTGTGGAAAGCCGCTGGACATTGATGCGCGATTCTGCGGGAAAACCCAAATCCATCCTGACTGTTGACACTGACATCACCGAAAAGAAACAACTCGAAGAACAGTTTTTTCGCACCCAGCGATTGGAAAGCCTTGGCACTCTTGCAGGTGGAATTGCCCACGACTTGAACAATATATTGACACCAATTTTGGCAGCGGCTCAATTGTTACAGAGAGCATTGTTACAAGATGAGGAGCGTTCTGGGCAACTGTTGGCACTTGTAGAAACCAACGCCAAACGCGGAGCAGCTTTAGTAAAGCAAATCTTGTCCTTTGCACGAGGATATAAAGGAGAGCGGACAATTATCCAAATCCAATATCTGATTTCAGAAATTGTCCAAATTGCCAAACAGACATTTCCCAAATCTATTGAACTTTCCACGTTTATCCCAAAAGAAATTTGGGCTGTAAATGGAGACATCACGCAACTGCATCAAGTATTGATCAATTTGGTAGTAAATGCCCGCGATGCTTTACCGGATGGCGGTAATATCAATATTTCTGTAGAAAATAAGTTTATTGATGAAGCTTATACGCGAATGAATCTTGATGCCAAGGTTGGGCATTATATTGTGATTACCGTTGCCGATAACGGAATTGGCATACCGCCAGACATAATAGATAGAATTTTTGAGCCATTTTTTACTACAAAAGAGGTCAATGCAGGTACCGGACTTGGACTTTCAACAGTGCTGGGAATCATCAGAAACCACGACGGTTTTATCAAAGTGTCTAGCAATGTTGGTAGAGGCAGCAAATTTGACCTGTTTTTACCAGCAGTGGAAGCAACCCAAGCGTTCAACATAGAAGACCTGGATTTGCTTTCAGGAGAGGGAGAATTGATTTTGGTTGTGGATGATGAACCCCAAATTCGGGAGATCGCCACAATCATCTTGGAAAACCATAACTATAAGATACTAACTGCCAGTAATGGCATTGAGGCGATCGCGCTTTACGCCCAATACGAGCATCAAATCAATGCCGTATTGATGGATTTAATAATGCCAGAAATGGATGGAATCATTGCTATTCGCACCTTGCGAAGAATGAATATGCAGGTTCAAATTATTGCCTGTAGCGGACTCAACTCAATGGAAATCTTTGCTCAATCTGCTGAGGCTAATGTACAAGCAGTTTTATTAAAACCCTATACGGCCAGAGAATTATTAAAAACCTTACATAATTTATTCAGAGACTAGTACCGCAAGGCGGAATTAACAATTAAAAATTAAAAATTAAAAATTAAAAATGTATACAGCATAAGGGTTTCGTTGATTTGGAATGATTGGTTTATTTCCGCCTTGTATAGCAGTTGCCAGGTAGATTAGGACATAATGACAAGCGTAAATATCAGGAATAGCAAGGTTTTTACCTCCTGCCTGGTTGTTGAGCGTAGTCGAAACACTGCCTCCTGCCTCCTGCTATATTAGGAGCGCAAGGCAAAAGTCAAAGGTCGCGTATGCTTTAATTTTGGGCTTTCTAGCTGTAATGAAATAGCGCGATCGCTTTTTCCAAACTATTGAGAACGAAATCAAACGTTTATCACAACTGATTCATGACCTGCTCGATCTCGGAGGCTTAGAGGATATTTGAAAAGTGGTATGTTGTGATTTTAATCGAATTATTACCCCCCTTAATCCCCCCGATGTATTGGGGGAAACAAGAAAATCCGGTTCCCTCCCAATATATCGGGGAGGGTTAGGGTGGGGTAAAAAATATTTGATACATTAATCACGACTTTTCAAACATCTTCTTAGAAGCAGGAATTACTCAACTCGAACAGCAAACTTTCTCACTGCGCGATCTGATTCACCATGCTCAATGCTCCAATTCTCTAGACTTTGATGATTTCCTCACAAGTTCCTCAAATTTCTTTGCTAGGGTTAAAGCTAGGGCAATGTCGGCAAAATGGAGTTAATCCGGCTGATGAACATTATTAGAGAAATTAATCGTGAGTTAGCGATCGCAGGACAAATTACACTAGCTCAGCTGCAACAAGTAGCTGATGAGGGTTATAAGTGTGTAGTTAATCTACGTTTGGCTGACGAAACAGGCTGGCTGGCTAATGAACGGGAAAAAACTGAACTTTTGGGATTGTATTATGTTAATTTCCCAACTGAATGTGAAGACATTAATCATCAAAGTACGCTCCAGATGTATCAGACTATCACTGAATTACCCAAACCGATTCTGATACATTGTGATAATTCAATTCGTTCAGCTGCAATAGTATTTTTGTATATAGCCCTAAAACAAGGTATAGACTTTGAAAAAGCACTGCAAAAAGTTATTAGTTTAGGTTTGATATCTAGAGTTTAGACCTTAACGCAAAAGATACTCTTTTGCCCTTTTCTCCCACTTCCTCATCCCATAGATTTGAAGTTCTTACAGTCTTTCATCCCAGAGCTAGACGCAAAGATTTTTATAGTAATTTACGATCGTTTGGGGAATATACCTCAGCAAACCGAAAACTGGAAAGAAAAATGAGGTTATTACCTAACTAAATTTCTGGAATTCGTCATCATGTATGAACTAGTTCAAGCTCTCTCCAACGGTGATGAGAAAACTGCTCTACATCAGTTGATTTATACGTTGAGTGCTTCAGGTAAGAATTACTTCCTAAGAAATGAGATTTTGCTCTTCTTTGCTGATTACTGTCATCAATCCCAAAAGCCAGCCTATTTTTATCACTCTTCTTCTGTTGGCAAACTAATACAATATACCCACGAAATCATTCTCGAAGAGGGAAGAACTTGGTTCGTGATTCGACCGAGGATTGCTAATCAACAAGTTTGGCAACTGACAGCCGATTTTAGTAAGTTCGAGCAGATGACGCCTCAAGCGCTGTTAGATGTGAGAGATCGTTTAGTCAACCGTTACCAACCTCATATCCTTGAAATCGACCTCCACCCCTTCTATGAGAGTTCTCCAAGAATTGACGATGCGAGAAATATTGGTCAAGGTTTAGCCTTCCTCAACCGTTACCTGTGCAATCAATTGTTGACTGACTCTGAATATTGGGTAGAAATGTTATTTAAAGCATTACATAGGCTGCAATGCAATGATATTCGCCTGTTGTTGAGCGATCGCATTGACTCCGGTATTCAGTTAGCCAAACAAATTAAGCTAGCGCTGAAATTCCTGAGCGAGCGATCGCCTGATGAACCTTATGAAAAATTCCGCTTCGATCTCCAAGAACTCGGCTTTGAGCCGGGTTGGGGTAACACTGCGGCGCGAGTTTCTGAAACTTTAGAACTCCTCGACCGACTCATTTACTCTCCAGAACCTGCCATTTTAGAAGCTTTTGTGGCCCGCGTCCCCGCCATCTTTCGCGTTGTCCTCGTTTCTGTCCACGGCTGGGTTGGACAGGAGGATGTTTTGGGAAGAGATGAAACACTCGGTCAAGTTATCTACGTCCTCGAACAAGCTCGCAGCCTAGAAAACGAACTGCGCGAACAAATCAAACTCGCTGGACTCGACCAGCTAGGCATTAAACCCCATGTAATTATTCTGACTCGATTAATTCCTAACTGTGAAGGCACATTTTGTAACTTGCCCTTAGAAAAAGTCCAAGATACTGAAAATGCTTGGATATTGCGCATTCCTTTTGGTGAATTCAATCCAGAGATTACGAATAATTGGATTTCTAAATTCGATATTTGGCCTTATTTAGAACAATTTGCTGTAGATGCAGAAAGAGAATTACTAGCTCAATTCCAAGGCAAACCTAATCTAGTTGTTGGCAATTACAGCGATGGTAATTTAGTCGCCTTTCTCCTATCTCGCCGGATGAAAGTCACTCAGTGTAACATTGCCCACTCCTTAGAAAAACCTAAATATCTATTTAGCAATTTATATTGGCAAGATTTAGAAGATAAATATCATTTTTCGGCACAATTCACCGCCGATTTGATTAGCATGAATGCAGCTGACTTTATCATCACATCGTCCTATCAAGAAATTGTCGGCACGCCTGATACCATCGGTCAATACGAGTCATACAAGTGGTTTACGATGCCGCAGTTGTATCATGTAGTTGATGGCATTGATTTGTTTAGTCCTAAATTTAACTTCGTGCCGCCGGGAGTAAATGAAAATCTTTTCTTTCCCTACAGCCAAAAAGAAAAGCGAGATCCTAAAGTTTGCACAGAAGTTCACGACTTACTCTTTAGCCGCGAAGATCCACAAATTCTTGGTTATTTAGAACGCCCCAATAATCGACCAATCTTTGCCCTTGATACCATCAATTCAATCAAAAATTTCACTGGTTTAGCTGAATGTTTTGGTAAAAGTCAGGCGTTGCAAGAGCGTTGTAACCTGATTCTGTTAACTACTAAACTACATTTACACGAAGCTAGCAATCCAGAAGAAGCAGAAGAAATTCAAAAACTCCACGACATTATCGACCAATATCAACTCCAAGGCAAGATTCGCTGGGTAGGAATGCGTATTCCTAGCCGCGACATCGGCGAAGCCTACCGAGTAGTTGCAGATTCTCAAGGAATTTATGTCCATTTTGCCCGTTTTGAATCCTTCGGTCGGAGTATTTTGGAAGCGATGATTTCTGGCTTGCCAACTTTTGCTACTCAATTTGGCGGTTCTTTAGAAATTATCGAGAACAAAGAAAACCAATTTAATGTTAATCCTACAGACTTAGAGGGAACAGCAACGAAAATTTTAGACTTCCTTGAACAATGCGATACTCATCCTGAATACTGGCACGAAGTTTCAGAATGGATGAGTCAGCGAATTCATCACAAATATAATTGGCATTTACATAGCAATCAATTACTACTGCTTGCGAAAATGTTTAGTTTTTGGAACTTTGTTGCTCCCGAAAATAACGAAGCTAGAGATCGCTACATGGAAACCTTATTTCATCTCATTTATAAACCTAGAGTCGAAAAGATTTTGGAAAAACATCAGGGAGTGGGGAGTGGGGGATGAGGGGATGAGGCAATACGGTGCGGGTTTTGATCCCCCCGCCTACGGCGACCCCCTTAAAAAGGGGGTAAATAGGAGGAAAAGCCCCCTTTTTTAAGGGGGGTTGGGGGGATCTCCGAGAGCCAAATATACTAACCGAACCGTATTGGGGGATGAGGGGGATTAGAGACTTGTTCATCCACCTCTGAACTCCGTTAATCCACCTCTGAACTCCGTTAATCCACCTCTGAACTCCGTTAATCCACCTCTGAA
>NZ_JAVRCD010000003.1:110620-169380 GCF_034530895.1 Nostoc sp. DedQUE08 | reverse complement strand
CTGGATTCATCCACCTCAAATACTCATTAACGGAGTTCAAAGACTCATTCATCTAGCTCAAAGACTCAAAATCCCAATTCCCCAATCTTAATTTATGCAAACAAAAGGTCGTTCTCGCCATTTTATCTACACAGACTGGATATTAATCGAAACCCAGTTTGACCCTGAGCAATTGCACTCCAAAGAAACCGTCTTTACAATCGGCAATGGATACCTGGGAACCAGAGGCAGTTTTGAGGAAGGTTATCCTCATGCATTGCCAGCTACTTTTATTCACGGTGTTTACGATGATGTGCCTGTAGTATACACCGAACTGGTAAATTGCCCCGACTGGCTACCCTTGATAGTAATTGTAAATGGCGATCGCTTCCGTCTCGATCGAGGTGAGATATTGCGCTACGAGCGCCAGCTTGATTTACGCCAAGGACTACTGACTCGGGTTTTGCGTTGGCGCTCTCCCAGTGGGAACACCATAGACATCAGCTTTGAACGCTTTGCTAGTCTTGCAGATCCGCACGTGTTGGCGTTACGCTGCCATTTAACACCAATAGATTTTGAGGGGTTAATCGAAGTTCAAGCTAGCATCAATGGCTATCCAGAAAATCAGGGTTTCAATCACTGGGAAGAATTAGATCAGGGCAAGATTGACCAAGGAATCTGGTTGCAACGCCGCACGCGCAACTCTCGAATTGAACTCGGTATGGCAGCTAAGGTAACAATATTAGGCACTGAAGCATCTTTGCAAGTCAATACCGCACCTGGTTATCCTACCTTGAGTACAACCTTCTTGGCGAAAGCGCAGCAGACTGTGACGGTGGAAAAACTTGTTACCGTTTTTACCTCGCGGGAGATTGAAGCACCAGTTCCAGCAGCTCGAGAAAAACTCGCACAGCTGCCAAATTATGCAACATTACTAAAAGCCAATGAGCAGGCATGGGATGAGGTTTGGCAGCAAAGTGACATCCTGATTGAGGGAGATAGCACAGCTACTTTTGCTGTTCGCTACAATCTGTTTCAACTGCTGATTGCTGCCCCACGGGATGACGATCGGGTGAGCATTCCCGCTAAAACCCTTTCGGGGTTTGGCTATCGCGGTCATATTTTTTGGGATACAGAAATTTTTATGCAGCCTTTGTTTCTGTTTACCCAACCAGCGATCGCCCGCAACTTACTCAGTTACCGTTGGCACACCTTACCAGGAGCTAGACGCAAGGCAGGCCATTACAGTTATAAAGGGGCAATGTTTGCCTGGGAAAGTGCTGATACTGGAGATGAAGTGACACCACGTTGGGCTATTGGTAGTGATTTTTATGGTGAAGATGTGCGGATTTGGTGCCGCGATCGCGAAATTCATATCAATGCAGATATCCCCTACGCAGTCTGGAACTACTGGCAAGCCACTGGTGATGATGACTGGATGCAAAAGTGCGGCGCAGAGATTATCTTAGATGCCGCGCTCTTTTGGGGTAGTCGAGTCGAATTCAATTCTGAGCGCTCGCGGTATGAAATTCAAGGAGTAATCGGAGCGGATGAATACCATGAATTAGTCCACAACAACGCCTTTACAAACCGGATGGCGCAATGGCATTTAGAGAAAGCGATCGCCGTCTATGATTGGCTGGCTGATAAATTCCCCGAACGAGCCACCGAACTAGAACAGAAACTAAAGCTGACTCCAGAGGAGCGATCGCACTGGCAAGATATCGTCGCCAAAATATTGTTTTTCTATGACCCATCAACAGGACTAATCGAGCAGTGCGAGGGATTTTTCCAATTGGAAGATATCAACTTAGCAGATTATGAACCACGCGATCGCTCCATGCAACCGATCTTAGGTATTGATAAAACCAACAAATCTCAAGTACTCAAACAGCCAGACGTATTAATGCTCTTATATTTAATGCGGGAATCAGCAGATTTTCCCTATAACGAAAAAGCATTGCAGACAAACTGGGACTACTACGCACCCCGCACTGATATTACTTATGGTTCGTCCCTTGGCCCAGCAGTTCAAGCCATTTTAGCTTCCGATTTGGGCAAATCAACTGAAGCTTACGAACAATTTATGCGGGCGTTAATGGTGGATCTTGAAGATAACCGAGGTAATACCAACGACGGAATTCACGGTGCTAGTGCTGGTGGAATTTGGCAAGCTGTAATTTTTGGATTCGGCGGCATCCAACTAACTGAAAATGGCCCTGTAGCCAACCCCCACCTACCCCCTGGCTGGACGCGCTTAAAGTTTAAACTGCACTGGCGCGGAAAATGGCACGACTTTGATTTGCATTGGGAATTGGGCATGGAGCATGGGGCATTGGGCATGGGGCATGGGGCATGGGGCATTGGGCATGAGGAGAAGGGAACAAGGAGACAAGGAAACAACGCAGATAACGCAGACAACCAATTCTCAATGCCCAATACTTCTCTGCGAGACGCTACGCGAACGACTTCGCTCAGTACAAGTGCCCAATCCCCAATGCCCAACATCCAAGGATTCATCTTCGATTTAGATGGTGTGCTAACAGATACAGCAGAACTTCACTATCTCGCTTGGCAAAAGCTAGCTGATGAAGAGGGTATACCGTTTAATCGAGAAGCTAACGAAGCTTTGCGGGGCGTATCCCGTCGTGCTTCTCTGATGGTGATTCTTGGGAATAGAGCGTATTCGGAAGCACAAATCGAGGAGATGATGGAGCGTAAAAATCGCTACTATGTGGAATTGATCCAAAACATGACATCCCACGATTTGTTACCAGGTGCGATCGCCTTGTTGGATGAACTGCGGCAAGCTGGTATTAAGATCGGTATTGGTTCAGCAAGCAAAAATGCCCAGACTGTGATTGAGCGATTGGGCATTGCTGATAAAGTAGATGCGATCGCTGATGGTTATAGCGTCCAAGAACCCAAGCCAGCACCCGACCTCTTTCTGTACGCAGCCAAGCAGCTAGGAATCGAACCCGCGCAATCTGTGGTTGTAGAAGATGCCGCAGCCGGTGTTGAAGCCGCTCTCGCTGCTGGGATGTGGGCAATAGGACTTGGCCCTGTTGAGCGAGTTGGAGCCGCTCATATTGTTTTACCCAGTCTAGAAGGTATTAAATGGGCAGACCTTCGAGAGCAATTGAGTAATATTTCCAAACGAAAACATTAAATATAGCAAGGGACTGGGGATGATGGGGCCCCCTCTGGGGATAAGGGGTAATGGGGACTGGGGACTGGGTGAAAAGCCTTTTTTTATCTAAGTTGTATCGTGTCTGTTGATGTCCTAACCACCAAGGCTTGTGCTATAAACGAGAGCTGCTTGATTACTTACAGCAGATTTCCAGGAAGGTGAAATACACAAAGATTCGTCTTAAAGCCAGGTATAAAGTATGTTTTACTCTTGAATTCTGCTGTATTCAGTCCTAATCAGCCCAAAGAACTAAAACTACCTAAAACTACATTGAAATTACTGATAGCTGCTAAACTCCAAAAGCTAATATCGTCTAAGTAGGGAATCTAAAACAAACTCCACTTTAGAAATTAGGAGCAAGAGCGTGAATTCGGACGATTTAGCTTTGCAGATAGAGAACATGCGTAAGCGCGTCGCCCTCTTGCAACGCCAGAACGAACAGCAAAAAGCACAAGCAGATATTCAACTCGTTACCGCAGTATTCAAAGAAGTTTACCTGGCTTTGGAAGAACTTCAACTAGTAAATGAAGATTTAAAGCAGCAGAATGAAGAATTATCCAAAACTCAACAGGCTTTGGTAGCAGAAAGTCAACGCTACCAAGAATTATTTGAGGAAGTCCCAGACGCTTATTTTGTGACTGATACAAAAGGGATAATTCAGGAAGCTAACTCAGCCGCTACCACTCTGCTTAACATTTCTAAAAGTTCATTGTTGGGCAAATCCATAGGGATTTTTGTGCTAGAGAAAGAAATAATTGCTTTTCATTTGAAACTAACTCATCTGCGCGATCGCGCTCAATTCCCAGACTGGAAAATGCAAGAATGGGAAGTAAACCTACGACCGCGTGACAAAACACCTATTATTGCTGCGGTTAAGGTGGTTGCTATCCGCGATCGACATAGTGAGTTAGTTAGTCTGCGCTGGATATTGCGGGACATTAGCGAAAGTAAACGAACGCAAGCCAAGCTGCAATGGGCAGAACAGGCGATGCGACAAGCGCTTGCTAAAGAAAGGGAGTTTAGCGAACTTAAATCCCGCTTGCTCACCATCACTTCCCATGAGTTTCGCACCCCTTTGGCTACCATCCACTCTTCTGCGGAACTACTAGAACATTATCGCCACCTCTGGAGCGAACAGCGACAACAGACTCACCTGCGTCGCATTCAAAAATCAGTTATGCATATAACCCAGTTATTGGATGATGTATTAGTGGTGAGTCAGGATGAAACAAGCAAGTTAGAGTTTAATCCAACACCGATAAATTTAGTGGAATTTTGCCGCGATTTATTAGAAGAATTACAACAGAGCGATCGCTCACAACATGCGATCGTTTTTAGCAGTGAGTGCCAATGCACAGAAGCTAATTTAGACGCGAAACTACTGCGCCAAATCTTGAGTAATTTATTCTCAAATTGTCTAAAATACTCTCCCATTGGAAGTACAGTTAGGTTTTCTGTAACCACTAGCAACGAGCAAGCTATATTTCAGACTCAAGATTCTGGTATTGGCATTCCTGCTTCTGACATTGAACACATCTTTGAACCGTTCCATCGCGCTAGTAATACAGCTAATATCCCAGGAATGGGATTAGGGATGTCCATTGTCAAGCAGGCTGTAGATTTACACGGCGGCGAGATTACAGTTGAAAGTGCGATCGATGCGGGAACTACCTTTACAGTTATTCTGCCATTTTCAAGAAATTTCCATGTATAGCTAATCAATCACTTTTATTTATCGAATTTAAAAACAAAAGTAATTGCTTGTATGCTAGAAGGTCTTTAAAGTGGAGTAAGCCGGTCAACAATAGGTTGATTGTAAAGTTTTTCTTCGCAGTAGCTTAGGGAAACAAACTCAAAGACTTTGTATCTTTAAATATGAGCTTAAAATATTACGCCTGTGGTAATCTCTAACAAATCAGAATACGCACTTCTAGCCCTGTTAGAGTTAGCAACCTGCTACCCTAACGGTGAAGCCCTACAAATTCGAGAGATAGCGGCTTTGCAAGACATCCCGAACCGCTATTTAGAACAACTCCTAGCGACATTAAGACGTGGAGGTTTAATTAAGAGTATACGCGGAGCCAAAGGTGGCTATGTTCTGGCACGAGATCCCGGAAAAATTACAGTGTTGGATGCTTTTAGCTGCATGGAAGGGTCAGATATTATTGTCTCTCCTTCTGAGCCGACTCCTAATACAGTAGAAGGTGAGCTAATTCAGGAAGTTTGGCAAGAAGCACGTCAAGCTGCTAACTCTGTTTTAGCAAAATATACACTCCAAGACCTTTGTGAACGAAGATCGATCCGACAACAGAAGGAACTAATGTATTACATTTAGGAAGTATAATTACTAATTCGTAATTCGTAATTAAAAGGGGAAGATGAAAGTAA
The DNA here is from genome assembly GCF_034530895.1 of Nostoc sp. DedQUE08. Classification (NCBI taxonomy): domain Bacteria; kingdom Bacillati; phylum Cyanobacteriota; class Cyanophyceae; order Nostocales; family Nostocaceae; genus Nostoc; species Nostoc sp. DedQUE08. Next base: position 163,823 of record NZ_JAVRCD010000003.1, on the reverse strand, counting down.
GAACGAGCAATCTGTGACACTGTTATATGCCTGAAGTCAATTTTCAACAGCCGATAAATAGTGCCGCTACTCTCGTGGAGAGTTATGCAGCAGGAAAACGGAACTTTAGTAAAGCAGAACTGGGTAATGCTGATTTGCAAGGCATTAACTTGAAAGGATCTGACCTAAGTTATGCTGACTTGAGTGAAGCTAACCTGAGTAACGCTAATTTGAGGGGAACTGATTTGAGCTTTGCCGATTTGAGTCAAGCTAATCTGAAGGATGCCGATCTTAGGGGAGCATTATTGATGTCCGCGAATCTCCGCCAAGCCGCTCTTAAAGGAGCGAACCTGGAAAAAGCAGATTGCGATCGCAGCACCCATTTTCCCCAAGATTTCGACCCAGTGAAAGCGGGTATGCAGATTAAATTTGAAGATTAATTAATTTAAGTTAAACGATCGTACTGGCCTCAAGATAGAAGATATTTCTCTCAAAAGAGTTGTATTTTGGTAAAAAAGCCTATCTATGAGGTTGACAATGGAGGCGAAAAGTGAAACCCTCAACCGACGCGCACCACTAATAACTGCTGGAATTTTTCTTGGTGTGGGTCTTGGAGGGTTTATTGATGGAATTTTACTGCATCAAATCCTCCAGTGGCATCACATGCTCAGTAACATTAGGCCTCTGACAAATAGGGCGAATATAGATTTGAACATGGTGTGGGATGGATTATTTCATACCTTGGATTGGGTATTCACCGTGGCAGGACTTGTGTTACTATGGCATGCCGGAAGACGTGATGATGTTCCTTGGTCATCACAAACCTTTATTGGATCGATACTGATTGGGACTGGGTTGTTCGACTTTATTGAAGGTTTAATTGACCACCAAATTCTCGGTGTCCATCATGTTAAACCAGGCCCAAATGAGTTAGCTTGGGATCTAGGATTTCTGGCATTCGGTGCGCTACTTGTTCTCATCGGCTGGCTAATGATTAAAAAAGAGTCAAGAGTCATTAGTCATTAGTCATTGGTCATTGGTCATTGGGTATTGGGTATTGGGCATTGGGCATTGGGCGTTAGAGTGCTGAGTTAGGAGTTAGGAGTTAAGAGTTAAGAGTTTTGTTTATCTCCCTCCTTGTCCCCTGCTCCCCTGCTCCTCTGCCCCCTGCCCCTCTGCTTCCCTGCTCCAACTCATTACTCATTACTCATTACTCATTACTCATCCGCTCCCCTGCTCCCCACTCCCTCCTATGACAGATACTTTTGAAAAAACTAGCTGGAATTGGCATTTGTCTCAATTCCAACAACAAGCGGGTGAATGGTGGGAATACCAGTTTTACCGCTTTGAACGGGCTTTACCAGAATTGCCTACTGGATGGTCAATTAGCCCAAGGCTTAGTGAATTGCTAAAATTCTTGTTTTGGCTGGTACTGGGATTATTTGTAGCGTGGGTGGGTTGGCGATTATGGCGAGAATTCAGTCCCTATATATATTCTTGGCTAAATAGAAGTGGCAATCTCACTGATTTTCGCGTTAAAACTCGCTCCAATGAGTCATCCATAGCCCTTTTGTTGGAGCGATCGCAAGAATTTTACCGTCAAGGTAACTACCGTGAGGCTTGCCGTTGTGTTTATTTAGCGATGTTGCAGCAGTTGGATAAAAATGCGATTGCACCCCACAAACTCAGCCGTACTGATGAAGAATATTTGCAATTGCTGCGATCTTCTGTGACTTCCATACAGCCTTATGAAACTTTAATTACTACTCACGAGCAATTATGTTTTGGTAATGCTGAGATTTTGCCAGACAATTATGAGCAGTGTCGGCAAGCTTATCGAGAAATTTCTCCAGAATGAAAAAGAGACGTTACAATGCAACGTCTCTACACAAAACAAACAATATTTTATATGAAGAATTCAGAACTCAGGAGTCAGAATTCAGTATGAATTCTGTACGAGTGGGTGACGCATATTGGTTAAAAGCGAGTGAAATAGTTACTGGGCGAAAAAAATTAAAATATTCTCGCCTTAAAACTCTATCTCTTTATGGGTTGAGTATTCACCAATTCTGAATTCTGCATTCTGACTCCTGTTTTATTTGGTGAGAATTGCGATCGCCTTGTCCACAGCTTGCAAGGCAGTATTGACTTCCGCCTCTGTAACAATTAACGGTGGCACAAATCGGACTACTTTTGGCCCAGCTGGTACTAGCAATACACCTTCCTTGATGGCAGCATTGACGACATCGGCTGCGGTTATCTCGATGTCGGCTCGTAACTCCAAACCGTTGATTAAACCCCAACCCCGAACTTCGCCAATGTGCTGAGGATATTTCGCTGCGATCGCCTTCAATCCAGTTCGCAACTGTTCGCCTCTGTCTTGCACATTCTGCAAAATATTTTCTTTTTCCAATGTCTGGCAAACACTGAGTGCTACACCACACACAAAAGGATTTCCGCCAAAGGTGCTAGCGTGTTCCCCTGGTTGAAAAACATCGCAAAATTTCTTGCTCATCATTGCACCGATAGGGACACCTCCACCTAAGCCTTTAGCACTGGTGAAAATATCCGGTTCAACGCCGAGATGCTCGTAAGCCCATAATTTGCCACTACGCCCCATACCAACTTGCACTTCGTCGAAAATCAACAAAACGCCAGTTTCATCGCAAATTTGCCGGAGCTTTTTGAAGTAGGCAACATCTCCCGGACGGACACCGCCTTCTCCCTGCAATGGCTCGATCAGAATTGCTGCTACCCGATAATCGCCTTCATCCAACTCGCTAATCGCCACTTCCACAGCGTTAATATCGTTGTAATTTACGTAGTGGAACCCAGGAACCAAGGGATCGAAGTATTTTTGATACTTCGGTTGTGCTGTAGCGGTAATGGTTGCCAAAGTCCGTCCGTGGAAACTGGCATTGGCGGTTAAAATAATCGGTTTTTCAATGTCTAATACTGTGTGAGCGTATTTACGCGCCAGTTTAATTGCGGCTTCGTTAGCTTCAGCTCCAGAGTTGCAGAAAAATACGCGCTCGGCACAGGAACGATCGACAAGCCATTTTGCCAATTCACCTTGCTCAGGAATGTAATACAAATTAGAGACATGGTGCAGCTTTTGGATTTGGCGTGTTACCGCTTCTACCATTGCTGGGTGGGCGTGCCCTAAAGTACAAGTAGCAATTCCCGCTACAAAGTCCAGATATTCCCGCCCCTGCGTATCCCAAACCCGGCATCCAGCACCCCGTTCTAGGGCTAAGGGAAACCGGGCGTAGGTAGACATGACAGCTTCATTAAAGCTATCTGTATCAAAGGGACTAGATGCTGACCCTGAATCTGGGGGGATGGTGGCTTGGTCAACGAGAGTTTGTAGGCTCACTACCGCTCCTCCTGAAAGTTTTTCATTATATAGTTATTTACTAGTTTCCTAGAAATCCCTAAAAAATACTTTTTATTTAGCACAACTCGTACTTCTTCTTAAACTAACGTTTATATGACCTCAAAGGCCTGGTGGTGGTGAAAAAAACTTTGTACTCAACACTTGAGCAATTTAAAGCCACAGATCCCCGACTTTTTAAAGAAGTCGGGGATCTTCTCGATCGCGATTGACCCAGTAGCTCAACAACCATTTCAAGGTGCATCTTAGCTTTGTGCAAATTCAGCAGGTTCTCTTGGTCAAACCTATCGGGGTAAGCCATTCTCGTACCTTCCAAGGTTATTTTGATGAGTGCTGCTTGCTCATCTGTGGGTGAATTCATTTCATCTCATCCCTTCAAAAAATTAGACCTCTTGCATAAATCAAAAATAAGAAAGAACCCCACCCCGCCAAAGCTACGCTTTGTCTCCCCTCCCCGCTTGCGGGGAGGGGTTGGGGGTGGGGTGTTAGAGATTTTTGCAAGAGGTCTATTGAATGGCGCTAAGTCCAGGAGATTTTAATCCCCTTCCTTCTCTTAGCTGCCCAAGTGCTAGCTGAGGGAATGCCATCAGAGAAGTAAGGTAGCTGACTTTGTATGCCGCACTGCCTGTAGGTTTAACACCGTATCGACGGCATAAGTCACGTAATTCTGGGATGGTTTTGATTTCTAACTTGGAACGCGTGAACATAAAATAGAGTTACCTCTTGTAAAAGTGGTATCGGTAGGTAACAACTTTTCCAGGGATGATACCTACCGATTTAAACTCTATTTCCTTGTATACATCAAATCAAGCCTTATTTATATCTCTCAACAATGCCTAACCCCAAGGGTAACCCTCAAAATTTTGAATCATCTCAACCAAGTAGAGAGTTAACCGATAATCTGAGTTTCCGGGTTACTAAGGAAATGAAGGAAGAGGTGAAAGCACAAGAAGACCCTCCAGAATTCTGTAGACGCGCTATCCAAGAAGCACTAGATAAGAAAAAAGGTAAGTAGTCCTGAGTTATTGGACTATTAGTATAGATAATTTTAAAGTTAGTAGAAAACTAGAAAAAGTAGGCTAAAAATACTATTTTTACCTCATTCTCAACACTTGAGCAAAAATATCAACGTATCCAAAAAGAGTTGATGGCTGGGGCGATCGCTCTTGGTGGTGTTTTCTTGATTGGCACTTTGTGGTACTGGTTAGTGGAGGGCTGGTCATGGGAAGATGCAGCTTACATGACAGTTATCACTTTGGCGACTGTGGGATACGGAGAGACGCAACCACTCGGTAGTCGAGGACGATTGTTTACAATTGCCCTGATTTTGTTAGGTGTAGTCAATATCGGTTACATTGTCAATAGATTTACAGAAGCGATTATTCAAGGGTACTTTCAAGAAGGAATTCGGCTACAACAACAGAGGCGGTTAATGGAATCCCTATCAGAACACTACATCATCTGTGGATTTAGTCGGACTGGTCGGCAAATTGCCAAGGAATTTCGGACAGAAGGTGTAGCTTTTGTAGTAATTGATTCGGAGACAGAATCAATCCAAAGGGCACAGACTGAAGGTTACACAGCATACCAAGGTGACGCTACATTAGATGACACACTCCTAAAAGTTGGTATTGAACGGGCGATGTGTATTGTTGCAGCCCTTCCCTCTGATGCTGAAAATTTATACATTGTATTATCAGCAAAAACCCTGAATTCAGGAATTCGGGTGATCGCACGGGCAAGTACAGAAGAAGCTTTGCAGAAGTTACGACGCGGTGGTGCAGATGAAGTGATATCCCCCTATATTACTGGCGGGAAACGCATGGCTGCTGCGGCTCTCAGGCCCCAAGTATTGGATTTTGTAGATGGGATTTTGACTGGTGCAGACCGCCAGTTATATATGGAAGAATTTTTACTCGATGCAGCTTTCTGTCCTGTTGTGGGTCAAAGTTTGCAAAAGGCGAGATTGCGATCGCAAACTGGAGCATTGGTTCTGGCAATTCACCGTGTTGATGGAACTTTAATCGGTGGCCCCACTGGCGATACGATTTTAATGTCGGGAGACAGACTAATTGGTATGGGTACAGCAGAGCAATTGCGTAGTCTGAATCAAATTCTCGGCCCAATGAATTCCAAGAAACTGCGACGACCGAAAAATAGTTGATTTTATTTAATTACTTTTTTATCCCAATTAGGTATTGGTTGTATAGCACAAGCCTTCGTGGTTAGGACATTAACAGATGATAAAACTTAGACACAACAAGACTTTTCACCCAATCCCCAGTCACCAGTCCCCAGTCCCTTGCTATATAAATAAGTTGGCACAAGAAAACCAAACTATGTGAAGAAAGATAAACTAGACTAAAACCCTTTTTCCTCCTGCTTGATGCCAACGACAAATTTTTACGCCGACCTACTTAGTCTAATTGCGTAAACAGATTTAGACTTTCCCAAATCGCCGCTCCCGTTGCTGGTAGGCACACAAGGCACGATGAAATTCGGCACGGTCAAAATCGGGCCAGAGAGCATCGGTAATATAAATTTCTCCATAAGCCATTTGCCAGAGAAGAAAATTTGAGAGGCGGATTTCTCCACTGGTGCGAATTAACAAATCTGGGTCAGTAATTCCGGCTGTGTACAAGTGGCTCTCAAACACCTGTTCATTAATTTCATTGGGTTGTAGCACACCTTGCTGGACAAGCTTAGCGATCGCCTGACAAGCTTGTAAAATTTCTTGCCGTCCACCATAATTAGTTGCCACGGAAAACCGGATACCGCGATTATTCTTAGTTTCTTCCATTGAACGGGAAATTTCTTGTTGAAGCGATCGTGGCAGGTCTTGCAAATTCCCTACAAACTTAATTTGAACATTTTCTTCGACCATTTCCCGCAGTTCTTGGCGCAAAACTCTTTGAAATAGAGTCATCAAAAAATCTACTTCTTCCTGCGGTCTTTTCCAGTTCTCTGTTGAAAAAGCATAAGCTGTCAACGCCTGAATTCCCCAATCCTGACAACAGCGAAGTAAATCCTTGAGAGCATCTACTCCTCGCTTATGACCCATAATTCGGGGTAGACCCTGACGTTTAGCCCATCGACCATTACCATCCATAATCACCGCAACGTGCTGCGGCAATAATTCTCGTTTTAAATCGGTAGGTAAATCTTGCAGTTTAGTTTGTTGTAGTGTCATTTTTTATCTCGAGAAGCGGTCGATGGTAATCTGAGTAAACGTGAAACCAGTGCTAGTGTCTTCCCACCTATCCGACGAACAAAACTCAACAGACCAGGAGCAACAGCTTCCCTATCCACGGTTGGAGACAAAACAGCCTCTAATGACTCTTTCAGTTTCCTATTCGTCAGCGGTCTATTTAGGGTTCCCCGTTCCGCTAAGGAAATAGAACCCGTTTCTTCAGAGACAACGACACAAATGCAATTTTCGACCCGCTCAGTAATTCCCATTGCTGCCCGGTGGCGTGTTCCCAGCTGGCGCGAGGCTGTGCGTCCCGAAAGTGGTAAAATTATACCTGATGACACAATCCGTGAGCCACGAATCAATGTCGCTCCATCGTGTAACAAAGTTTTCGGCTGAAAAATTGTCTGGATTAGTTCTTTAGAAACTTCCGCATTTAGCTTTACTCCTGGCACAGAAAAATCTCGCTCATCAATTGGCCCTGTGGTTTCCACAATTAGTAAAGCTCCAATGCGGTTTTTTGACAATTCTTTAACAGCCTCAACAATTTCATCAATTACGCTATCAGATTTGGGGATTGCCAGACGGTCGGGTTGAAACAGCTGGCGGAATTCGCCACGCCCCAATTGCTCCAAAAACCGCCGAAACTCTGACTGTAGAGCAACTGCCATCGCCACAGCACAACCAATCACCAACTTTTCTAGTACAAAACTTAGCAGAGGTAGTCCGAATCTGCCACTGAGTGCTGAGGCTAGCATTAAGATAATGAATCCCCGCACCATCCATAGTGTCCGGCGCTCACTAATAATAACTAGTATCATGTACGTCAGCGCCAGCACTAAGACAATATCCAGAGTCCCAAGTAGCAAGGACTGTGACCACCCCAGGTTTGTCAGCCATTGCTTCCACCAATCTCTCATGACATCTGGATTAAACTTTTGCCTCTAATTTACAGTTGGTCATTTGTCATTTGTCCTTCGTCATTTGCAAATGACTAATGACTAATGACCAAAGACAAATGACTATTTCTTGAGTCTTTCTGGTAGGCGATCTTGTCGAATTAAATCTTCATAAGTTTCACGTTGCAAAATTAAATTTGCTTCGCCATTTGCCACTACGACAGCTGCCGGTCGAGGCAAGCGGTTGTAGTTAGATGCCATACTGTAATTGTACGCACCAGTTCCCATAACTACGAGAATATCCCCTGGTTCAGTCTTTGGGAGTAGAGCATTTTTAATCAGAATATCTCCTGATTCACAATGTTTACCAGCAATTGTGACTGTTTGGGTTAAAGGTGAAGACATTTTATTGGCAACTACTGCCCGATAAACTGATTGGTAAGTAATCGGTCGGGGATTATCAGACATTCCCCCATCGATCGCTACATAGGTACGAATTTCTGGGATAACTTTGGATGAACCAATAGTATAAGCAGTGACGCAAGCTGTGGCAATTAGCGATCGCCCCGGCTCGCTAAGTAATTTCGGCAAAGGCAGATTTTCGGCCGCACAAGCTGCTTGAATTACTTCACAAATCGCCTTCACCCACTCTTCAATGCTAGGGGGATCGTCTGATTCTATATATTTAATCCCTAAACCGCCACCAACATTTAACTCTGTAATATTTAAACCATACTTCCTGGCATCTCGCAGCCACTGCACCATAACAGCAGCCAAATCTTGATGCGGTTGGCGCTCAAAAATTTGGGAACCAATATGAGCGTGTACCCCTACGCAATTAAGGATAGGTTGTTGACTGACAAAACCAAACACCTCATCTAAATCGTTGGGATCAAAACCGAATTTGCTATCTAAGTGTCCCGTGCGAATATATTCGTGAGTGTGGCACTCAATACCGGGAGTTAACCGTAGCATGATGCGGATTGGAAGAGAGGGTTGGGCTATTTCGACAAGGGTACGCAACTCATACCAATTATCCGCCACAATGGTGACATCAGACTCGATCGCTAAAATTAATTCTTCACGAGATTTATTATTTCCATGAAGGTAGATTTTATTGGGACTAACACCCGCTTGTAGGGCGGTGTAAAGTTCGCCTCCGGAAACTACATCAATTCCCAGTCCTTCAGATGCGGCGATCGCACAAACAGCTAAACAATTCCAAGCTTTTGAGGCGTACAATACTTGAGATTCGCCCTTGTAATATTGCTTGAAAGCATCTCGGTATTGCTGACAAGCCGAACGCAGGGTTTCTTCATCTAAAATATATAAAGGTGAACCAAACTGCTCAACTAGGGTTGTGACATTACACCCACCAATTTCCAAGAGGTCATGATGATGAACTCTGGCAGTCAAGGGTAAAAGTTCTTGATTAGGCGATGGATTTGTGTTGGTGTCGTGCCTTTGAGGTAAATATTGACTTCCAGAATGTTGAACCCCAGTGGGGTGAGTCGATACCATAACTATAAAAGTTTTCCTTGTTCAAATTACGGACTTTGAGTTTGTCTCCCGATTCCCAGTGTACAAAGGGTTTGTAACGTTATTCAATAAATGTGATCGCATTAGACTTAGAAATTAAATTACTGACATTAGAAAATCTCAGTGCTATTCTGGAACTCGATCAAGCTTGTTTTGGTGGACTTTGGACTCTGGACGGCTACAAGCGAGAATTGGATAGTCCCAACAGCGATTTACTCGGTTTATTTTCCCCTTCTTCCAGCACAAGTTTGCTAGGAATGGGTTGCTTTTGGTCAATTTTAGATGAGGCCCACATTACAATTTTGGCGGTTCATCCTCAATATCACCGTCAAGGTTTGGGTGCGGCTTTATTATATTCACTCATTAAGACAGCTTGCGATCGCAAAATGGAGCGAGCTACCCTCGAAGTCCGAGCTTCCAACTTGGCGGCAATATCTTTATATCAAAAATTTGGCTTCAAAACAGCAGGGCGGCGGCGGCGCTACTACCAAGATAACGATGAGGATGCTTTAATCTTTTGGCTCCCAGATTTACAACACCGCAAATTTAAAGCAACTTTAGACCAATGGTATTCCATTGTCAGCGATCGCCTCGAAAAATCCTCTTGGCACTTGCTTTTTAAGTAAGTTGGTAGGCGAGGAAATTTATAACTATGTCATTGCGAAAGGAGCAAAGCAAAGTGTTCGCGGAGCGTTCCCGTTGGCGCAGCCTCTCGTAGAGAAGGGTAGCAATCACACGAGTTTTGAACGTTTTACATTTTGTTATATAGTTAGGTTTATTTGCGCCTACCTATTTAGTTGGGTATGAGTAATTTTGAATTATTGGGGCTTGCGATCGGCTTCAGCAAAAAAATGTAACTTTGCTGCGCCTATTCCTATTTAAATGTTTTATATAAAATATAAATCTTATAAATAAATTAAATATTAATTATTTTTACTTGATATTAAAAAATATGTATGCTAAATATAAATGTTTGGGATTGAGTCAAGAAACCCTTAATCTAAGCAGTGAACTGTTTGTAATAAATCCCAATAAATCCCAAAAACGCTGGTAAACTAAAGCTCCTCAGTACACTAGCAAGATAGAAGTAGTCAATAGTTAACAATTAGCCCATCAACCCAAGTCATAGGTTCAGGATGTCTATAATCTGTTATACAGGCATCCAAAAGCTTTGCCTGTGCTAAAATCAGCATACCGGCACGACCGCAGATGATGGGATAAAGCCATGTTTGAGCGCTTCACAGAAAAAGCCATTAAGGTAATCATGCTGGCCCAAGAAGAGGCCCGCCGTTTAGGTCACAACTTTGTCGGAACCGAGCAGATCCTCCTGGGTCTGATTGGCGAAGGCACTGGAGTGGCTGCTAAGGTGCTGAAATCAATGGGCGTCAATCTCAAAGATGCCCGAATTGAAGTTGAAAAAATTATAGGACGGGGATCGGGCTTTGTTGCCGTGGAAATTCCGTTTACGCCACGGGCGAAGCGAGTTTTAGAACTTTCCTTGGAAGAAGCACGCCAACTGGGGCATAACTACATTGGCACCGAGCATCTGCTGTTGGGCCTAATCCGCGAAGGGGAAGGCGTCGCAGCCAGGGTGCTAGAAAACCTCGGTGTGGATCTATCTAAGGTAAGAACCCAAGTTATTCGGATGTTGGGAGAAACTGCCGAAGTTTCACCAGGCGGTTCATCCGGGCGCACAAAAACCCCGACTCTGGATGAATTTGGCTCAAACCTGACCCAGATGGCAATAGATAATAAGCTCGATCCGGTGGTGGGACGCGCTAAAGAAATTGAGCGGGTGATTCAGATATTGGGTCGCCGAACAAAAAATAACCCAGTGCTGATTGGGGAACCAGGGGTTGGTAAGACTGCGATCGCAGAAGGTTTAGCTTCACGCATTGCCACCAAAGATGTCCCTGACATCCTCGAAGATAAACGCGTCGTCACCTTAGATATTGGTTTGCTCGTAGCAGGAACCAAGTATCGAGGTGAATTTGAAGAACGCTTGAAAAAAATCATGGATGAAATCCGCTCGGCGGGTAATGTCATTCTCGTGATTGATGAGGTACACACCTTAATTGGTGCGGGTGCAGCAGAAGGTGCTATAGACGCAGCAAATATCCTCAAGCCAGCTTTGGCCAGAGGTGAGTTGCAGTGCATCGGAGCTACAACCCTAGATGAATACCGGAAGCACATCGAGCGAGATGCAGCGCTAGAGCGACGTTTCCAACCAGTAATGGTTGGCGAACCTACAGTTGATGAAACAATTGAAATTTTATATGGTTTGCGCGAACGCTACGAGCAACACCACAAACTGAAAATCTCCGACGAAGCATTGGTAGCGGCGGCGAAATTGTCAGACCGTTACATTAGCGATCGCTACCTACCAGATAAAGCCATCGACTTAGTTGATGAAGCTGGTTCTAGAGTGCGCTTGATTAACTCCCAATTGCCACCCGCAGCCAAAGAGTTAGACAAAGAACTGCGTCAGATATTAAAAGAAAAAGATGATGCAGTGCGCTCTCAAGACTTCGATAAAGCTGGAGAATTGCGCGATCGCGAAATGGAAATCAAAGCCGAAATCCGGGCGATCGCTCAAAGCAAGACCAATGCAACTGGCACAGAACATGAAGAACCTGTAGTTACAGAAGAAGACATTGCTCACATTGTCGCTTCCTGGACTGGAGTACCGGTGAACAAACTCACCGAATCTGAATCTGAAAAGCTGTTGCACATGGAAGATACCTTGCATCAGCGTTTAATCGGTCAGGATGAAGCTGTCAAAGCAGTTTCACGAGCAATTCGTCGCGCTCGTGTTGGCTTGAAGAATCCCAATCGACCCATAGCTAGCTTTGTGTTCTCTGGGCCTACTGGTGTAGGTAAAACCGAGTTGGCGAAGTCCTTAGCTGCTTACTTCTTCGGTTCCGAAGAAGCGATGATCCGCTTAGATATGTCCGAATACATGGAGCGTCACACCGTCAGCAAGCTGATTGGTTCCCCTCCTGGTTATGTTGGTTATAACGAAGGTGGTCAGCTGACCGAGGCCGTGCGGAGGCGTCCTTACACCGTGGTGTTGTTCGACGAAATCGAAAAAGCGCACCCCGATGTTTTCAATATGCTGCTGCAAATTTTGGAAGACGGTCGGTTAACTGATGCCAAAGGTCGCACGGTAGACTTCAAGAACACCTTGCTGATTTTAACTTCCAATATTGGTTCTAAGGTAATTGAAAAAGGCGGTAGCGGTATCGGGTTTGAATTCTCCGAAGATGCCAGCGAGTCAACTTACAACCGGATTCGCTCTTTGGTCAACGAAGAACTCAAGCAGTACTTCCGTCCAGAGTTCCTCAACCGACTCGATGAAATTATCGTCTTCCGTCAATTGAGCAAGCCAGAAGTGACCCAAATCGCTGAAATTATGCTCAAGGAAGTATTTGGTCGTCTAACTGAAAAGGGTATCACCTTAGAAGTCAGCGATCGCTTCAAGGATCGGTTGATCCAAGAAGGTTACAGTCCCAGCTACGGCGCGAGGCCATTACGTCGGGCAATTATGCGCCTGTTAGAAGATAGCCTAGCAGAAGAAATTCTGTCTGGTCGTATCAAGGATGGCGATACAGCCCTTGTTGATGTGGATGAAAATGGCGTTGTGCAAGTTAGTTCTCAACAGCGTCGGGAATTGTTACCCCAAGGCGTTGAGTAAGATTTAGGGTTTGGGATTTTTTAGATTAGATCCCAAATTAAAAAACGGTAGAGTATTAATTGCTCTACCGTTTTTTGTTTGAATATGTCTAATACAGACGAAGAATACCGCGTTATTCCCCCACAAGATCCAATATCGATATTTGAGAGAAGCGATCGTAACGGGACAACTCCCCCCTGCTTTAGAAGCGTATTATCAGCAGCATTTGCACAAGATGATTCCCCCCAACTCGCCAAGTCTTGAGAGGGAATTAAAATCATCTGTACTGAAGAAATTAGCGCAAGTTTCATCAGTTGTATCAGCAGAAAGCATTGCTAGTACAATTGATGCTGATGAATACGATGTCGAAGAAATTCTAGAAAATTGGCGTGAGTTTTTAACACTCCAGGAAATTGATGGAGAAATCCACTACAGTCTTTATCATTCCAACTTCCGCGATTTTTTAAGCAAGCAAGTAAATTTTAGTTAGACTCTATAATGCTTCGGTATTGAGTCGAATAAAGACCTAACCCCCAACCCCTTCCCTACTAGCGTTGGGGAGTAAGATTCAAAGCCTCTCGCCTCTTAGGAGAGAGGAATGGAAGTGAGGTCAAATTCTACAGCATACAAAGGAGCGATCGCAATCACCAAGCATCTGCCATAGACGAAACATTCGTGAGAGAGTTGACCTGGGGAACATCCTAGGGTCAAGATAAAAGGGTTGGATATCTTGTCAAAGTACTAAGCACATCCGATATCGCCTGATTTTCTTTCATTTCCCTGCTTTTGGGTTAAAGAGAAAGGCTATGGGCGATACTTATTAACGTGGCAAAAAACAGAAAAAAGTACGCGCGGATTGCTAAGACGTGCCTGGACGCAGAGGGTTAAGCCGTTGCACCCCGATGAAGCGTCAAGAAATAGCTGATTAAATCAAATTCTAAGCGATTTAATCATATATTTTGTAGCAGATACTTGTGGAAAAGAAAATGCTAGGTGTAAATGTTGTTATGAAAGTTGGCGATCGCGTCCGCGTTAAAGATTCGGTAGTGGTGTATCATCATCCTGAACATCGGAATCAGCCCTTTGACATCAAAGGTACAGAAGGCGAAGTTACAGCTATTGCCACCCAATGGCGAGACAGACCAGTAAGCGCTAATCTACCGATTGTAGTCCAGTTTAGTAAAAAGTTTAAAGCCCATTTACGTGAAAACGAATTAGAAGTCATCTAAATCACTTATCGGCGGCGAAACCACTGGAAAATATTCAGTTCGCCGCGCATTCTTTTAAGTTCTTGGCGGTTTTGTTCTGCTGTTGTATAATACCAATCACAATAACGCTGAAACTCCGATCGCGACCGAACTTCATGGTAGAACTCATGGGTTGTTTGGTAAGAGGCAAAAGCTTCTTCAACTTGAGGTTGAGCAACTGGAATAATATAAGGTAAATTTTTTGACATAAAATTAAGAGTCGTAGAGACGCGATCGCGTCTGTTTTGAATTGAGATAATTACCGCACTTCTTAATTAATAACTCATAATTCCTGTACAGAGGCGATTAATCGCGTCTCTCCTAACTCCTAACTTTAATTAAAGCCAACCGCGTAAGCGATAAACTAAAGAACCAATATACTCTTTTAAAGCGATGGTAAATTGGTGTAAGTTATCAGTATCAGGTAATAAATTTAGTATGGCGGCTTTGGGAGTACTACCGAGTTCTTGCAACTCACCCTCACTAACTAGAAAGTCAGTAGGTGCAGGAATAGCATTGATTCCTTGACGCTGGAAAATCTGAAGCGATCGCGGCATATGCATTGCCGAAGTTACTAATAATACCTGACGAATGCCACGAGATAACAAAATCTTTCGGACATTTACAGCATTTTGATAAGTATTGAGAGAGTCCGGTTCTTGGACGATCGCCTCAGATGGAATACCAATAGATGTAAGTATTGTTGCCATATCTGCCGACTCTGGCGAACCACTTCCACGCCAATCAATGCGACCGCCGCTCAGAATGATTATAGGCGCTTTTTTCTGGCGATAAAGTTGTGCGGCGTAGATGACGCGATCGCCTGATTCACTTAAATCGACAGTAGGTCTTGGAGGAAAAGCTGATTTAGTTGCGCCACCTAAAACCACAATTGCTTCTGCATTAGGTATTTGGGCGGGTGGAAGATTTTGCCATTCTAGCGATCGCACTAATGATTTAGCGATCCAAGCATTGCTAGAAAATAGCAATAAAATTAGGGAAAAAGCAATTGCGATCGCCGCAGTCCGGGGTCGTTTCCACAGAGTCACTAATGCTACTACCAAGCTCACGCAGGCTAATCCTAGTGGATAAAAAAATAGTGGCAGTAATTTGGATAGATATAAAAACATATTATTAGGGCATGGGGCATGGGGCATGGGGAATGGGGCATGGGGAATAGGAGATGAGGAAGTGATGAAGAAAAACTATTGATTATCGATCGATGCCCAATGCCCAATCCCCAATCCCCAATCCCCAATCCCCAAATTATTACCTTTCCCAAAACTTGTAATTGAAACTACTTCCAGGAGTGCGACGGTAACGGCGACCGGCTCTTCTGATTTGCCGTTTGTTGATCCTTTCATTCGTTGGTTCAACTTCAACCTCTTCTGATTCTTCAACTTGCAACTGAGTTCTAGTTTCTTCCTTACTTCCCCACCAAGCAGTAATCCAGCCTCCACCTAAAGCACCTAATCCACCAAGCAAGATACTCATAGGTGCTGGATAGCCTAAATATACAAAACCTAGCATGAAAAATAACCAGTATTTCAATCCTGCATCAACACCATCAGAGGAGGCTACATTTGGTGCTTGGGGGCTATTATCAGTTACATTTGCGATCCAGCTTAAGATGAAACCGCCCATGATTCCTAAGAAGATGCTTAGGGCTGGTGCGGAGCCGGTCATTATTAATATAAATGTTAAAAATGCCCCAAATAATAGTTGAGAAAAGAAGCTGGGAGAAATACTGAATAAGTCGTTCTTTTTGTCTGCCATAAAATAAATAACTTATTTAACAAATTACTAATGACGCTCGATAGCAAAGCGTTAGCGACGTAAAAGCGTCTGACTCTAACGTAATTCCTAATTTTCGATTCAATTACGAATTACGAATTACGAATTACAAATTATTTTAATTGTGCCTGTTGTGGTTGAGTTGTATCCCAAATCTTTACATAAGGTTGTTCCTCTTCAGTGAAAGGTTCAGCTTGTTTAATTTGTGAAGCTAATAAATCGGCGGTGGCATCAGCAATATCACCAGTGCGATTGTTCAAACGCTCTTTTAGAACTTCAAGTGGTGCTGTGCATTGGATAATCTGAAGGGGAAGTTGATGTTTTGTAGCTTGTGCGATCGCTTCTTGGCGTAACTGCTGTTTATCATACTTGGCATCCAAAATTACCGAAAAACCTTGTTTAGCCAGGATAATTCCCAATTCCAGCAGTCGTGTGTAAGTTTTCTCGGTCATCTCCGGTGTATACAAATCATCGCCACCCCGTTCCCACAAAGGAATTCCCCCTAGATGCTTCCGCACTGCATCCGAACGCAGGTGAATTGCTCCCTGTTGACGGGCTAAATGTCTGGCTGTGGTACTTTTACCAGAACCCGACAACCCCGACATCAAAATTAGTTGTCCCTGCTTGGGTTTAGTGTATTCCCAAGCTTGTTTGTAATAATCAGTGGCGGTTTTTGTCGCTTCTTGCTTCACCGTTGCGGGTACACTCGGATCGTCTAGTAAAAATGATGTCACCTTCGCTCGGACATAAGCCTGACGGCTTAAATACAAGGGCAACACCTGTAAGCCTTCCCAGTCTCCAGTTTGCTCTATATAAACATTCAAAAACGCATTACCCAAGTCTTGACGCTGGCCAGCTTCCAAATCCATCACAGTGAACGCTACATCGTACATCACATCGACAAAGCGAAACGACTCATTAAATTCAATGCAATCGAACAACAAGATTTTATCGTGCCACTGGGCAATATTTCTCAGGTGTAAATCCCCATGACATTCACGAATATAACCGTTGTGAATTCTGCTAGCAAATAATTCTGGACGTTCGGCAAAAAATTTATCTGTATATTGCTTTGTTTCTGTAAATTGCGCCTGAGTCTGGGGGCCACCAATATACTTCTCAGTTTGCTGATAATTCTCATCAAAAGCAGCCCGGATATTTGGCACTTCGCCAAAAGTGCGAATGTAATCATTCGTCTGTGCTTGGGCATGATATTGAGCAACCACTCGTCCCAACTCATTTAGAAGTGTCTCATTTAACTTACCTTCTTCAAAAAGGATACTTAGTAGCGACTCTTGAGGAAACTGACGCATCTTCAGCGCATATTCTACAGCCTCGCTCGTTCCCCCTAACTGGTATTGCTCCCCTACTAAAGTTATGGGCAAAACTTCTAAATATAATTCACCAGCACCCCGTTGATTTAACCGTAACTCTTCCTGACAAAAATGCTGCCGCTTATCTAAGGTAGAAAAATCCAAAAAGCCAAAATTCACAGATTTTTTCAGTTTATAGACGTAATCCCCAGTTAACAGCACATAAGAAGCGTGGGTTTGAACTAGTTGAATAGGTTCTGTTACCTTATGGGGATAAAATCCCGGCTGCAACATTTGCTCGATAAAAGCTGGAAGAGTCGCTTCTGTCATCTCTTTGCTCTACGGGTTCAAATACAAAAAAACCAGGAGTTTCCTCCTGGCTATCATCAAAAATTATTACACAGTTTACCAATTGAGTGTTGATAAGCTAATGCGCTATTTTCTGTGAAGACTGTCATTAGTCATTGCTCATTGGTCAATTGAGAATGGTGCAAGATATCAACATATCAAGGAGAACTCGTTTTAGAAGCTTCTGGACTGCGAATGATGATATGTCCCTTCTCACTTTCTTGAATAGCTAACACAGATGGAATCTCGCCAGATTTTGCGTTTGAGGGTAATGCTCGAAACAAATAAATCCAGCCGCCACGTTCTAGGAGTAAGCGCCAGACTCGCGGCTGCTGTGGATTGCTGATGTCATTATCTTCTCTGCCTCGCAAGTCGTCGAATAGACCGCGATCGCCAATAATGCGATAACCTTTCAAAGATGGATCTGCAAATATATCATCAAGTTTGCGTCCCACAGCAAACTTTTCTTCAGGTGTAATTAAAGCTACAACAGGTAAGGTGGAGTTTTGACCAGCGTCTCTTTGTGCATCTGCGATGCCTTGCCAACGAGCTAACCAAAATATCACAATTAATACCCAGGATACTATTACTATCTCATTGACTAGCGATCGCAGAAATTCCACTGAGCGCAGTTGTCCAGAACTAAATTCAGCCAGAGATTTTAGCCGTTTAGCTCTCCATGAGCGTTTGTGTTGGGTTGCAGAGATAATGCGACTCAATAGTAATTGGCTTGCAGAGACTACTATATCACTAACGATTTTAATTAACCATAATGTTGCCTGAATAGCGAGCGCAGCTATAAAAAAGGCGATCGCACTTTTGCATATTGTCCAACCATCTCCGAGAAATATTTGCAGGGGAACTATCAAAAAAGACTGTGCGGGTAAGTCGAGGGTATTGACTTCTAGCTGAAAAAAGTAGAAATATGACCAACGGTAAATCCAGCCTGCAAAGAAAAGCGCCGCACCCAGTAAGCCAAGTACACTTGTGAATTTACCTAAAATATTGGTTTCCTGGTTAGGGGTTTGGGTCATACGAAAAATAGGGGAGATGAGAGAAACAATATAGCGTTTCTCATTTGTGTGCAAATACACTCTGACCTCTCTCCAAACCTCTCTCCTCTTAGGAGAGAGGCTTTGAATTTTACTTCCCAACGCTAGTAGGGAAGCGGGGTGGTTTCATACAAGCAGAGAAAAACTAAAACTGGGTTTCAAAGCCTCTCCCCCCGTGGGGGCTTCTGTGTACACACATCTTGGTAATGAAGCGCAAACCTCGGATTTACCCCCCTTAATCCCCCCTTGCAAAGGGGGGAGATTAAAGATCCGGTTCCCTCCCCTTTGCAAGGGGAGGGTTAGGGTGGGGTAAAAGTGACGCAAAAACCCAGATGAGTAAGCTATTTCAGACTTGTGTGTACACTGTAGCCCGATGCCTTGGGGGAAATATCCGGTTCCCGGTTCTCCCCCAAGGCATCGGGGAGTTAGAGGGGGTGAGAAGGACTTGTGTATACACGGTAGCCGTGGGGGAGAGGAATAGAAGTGAGGGAAAAAGCCTGGACACTAAACGAGAAATCAAAACTTATGTATTTTTCTTTTTTCGTATGAAACCACTCTGCCTAACGCTAGTAGGGAAGGGGTTGGGGGTTAGGTCTATATTGCACAACTACAAACTGTTACAGGTAAATAATCAGTTTGTTTTTGTGATTTTACGGAAATTTAATATATGCCTCTGAAGTTTAATGAGAAAGTTAAATCTAGTCAAATACACTGTTAAAGCCATGAAAGTTTTTTTCCAGAGATCGGTTGTGGCAATCTTAGTAATGGCAGCAGCACTAGCAGGGAACATCCAAACTGTAATTAGCAAGGATGTCACAACGGAAAATTTCTTCTTAGCACAGACACCAGTCAACGCAGATGAATTAGAACTTCCAGTGGCCTTACCAGAGTTAGCAGAAGTCATCCTAAAAGCAGGTGGGTCAAACAGTGGTCGAGTAATCGGAATTGATGCACAGACAGAAGCACTATCAATTCAGCGTAGTGGCAAAACTGCCACAATTCCCCTGAGCAAAATTCAAAAAGTAGTCTTCAAGAATGGGGCGTTAGCTTACAGAAGCAATGGGCGGCAAATTATCCGGGGTGAGCGAGACCGTCCCACAGGTCAGCTTGTAACTTGGAATGGTATACCCCTAAATACTTTTACCGTAAAAAATCCTACTCAGGGTCAAGCAGTGGTGAAACTTAAACCACCTGTAGTTTCCACAGCACAGTTGCTGGGTATTCAGTCAGTGGCTAGAAATCGGCAATATGTGGTGAATGAAATCCAGTTCAATTCGCAACAAAGAACGATTAACATTCTGGCAAACCCTTATTGATTCGTGAATTATTTTAGCTGTACGCTTTCATAGCACATTTGTGTCTACTCAACGTAAATCCCTAATTTAGGCTTTTGCTGATGTTGATAACAAAAACTTCGATGCTAGCAACAAATGTTTAAACGTTTGTAACAAATGCTTTGGTGCTGGCAACAAATGTTCAAGCAGTTGCAACAATTATTCAAATGTTTGCAACAAATATTCAAGCACTTGTTACAAGTATTCAAACATCTATAACAAATGTTCAAGTATTTGTAACAAGTATTCAAATATCTATAACAAATGTTCAAGTAGTTGCAACAAATATTCAAACATTTGCAACAAACGTTCAAACATTTCCAACAAATGCTTAAACATTTGCAAGAAATGTCCCAACGTTTATAACAAATGCTCCGATGTCGGCAATAAATGTTTCAGCCTTTTTAGGACTTACGCAAAGTGAAGGTATTTTTGTTCTTGCGATCGCTCCGCTTGCTCTTAGCGTTCCTGTAAGGTAGCAATCCCAGACTTGACTAAATACTTTTGATGTTGCTAACGACAACTTTTGCTAACACGCAATTAAAAACAGCTACCTTTGCGCTACTCTATGAAAAAAATTCTCACCAGTCTTTTGGCTGTGGGCTTTTATCTAACGCCTTTAACAGTGATGCTGATGGCTCAACCCACTTGGGGACAAACTCAAAACTCCCAAGCGCAAGAAGCAGAAAGACTGCTAGAGCAAGGGGCAAATCTGACACAGCAACAGGAACACCAACAGGCAATACAAATATTACAGCAAGCTTTAATCATTGCACGAGAACTCAAAGACCAAAAACTTAAAGCAACTGCACTGGTTTGGCTTGGGTTTAACTACGACGCTTTAGGAGAAAAGCAAAAAGCATTTGATTTTTACAATCAAGCTCTGCCCCTATATCGTGCTGTGGGCGACCGCACAGGTGTTGCAACTACACTCAATAACATCGGTGCAGTCTACGACGCATTAGGAGAAAAGCAAAAAGCACTCGATTTTTATAACCAAGCTCTGCCCCTATATCGGGCTGTGGGCGATCGCTCTGGTGTTGCGACTACACTCAATAACATCGGTTTAGTCTACGACGCTTTAGGAGAAAAGCAAAAAGCACTCGATTTTTACAACCAAGCTCTGCCCCTTAGGCGTGCTGTGGGCGATCGCTCTGGTGTTGCGACTACACTCAATAACATCGGTAAAGTCTACAACGATTTAGGAGAAAAGCAAAAAGCACTCGATTTTTACAACCAAGCTCTGCCCCTTTGGCGTGCTGTGGGCGATCGCTCTGGTGTTGCGACTACACTCAATAACATCGGTTTAGTCTACGACGCTTTAGGAGAAAAGCAAAAAGCACTCGATTTTTACAACCAAGCTTTGCCCCTATATCGGGCTGTGGGCGCTCGCTCTGGTGTTGCGACTACACTCAATAACATCGGTAAAGTCTACAACGCTTTAGGAGAAAAGCAAAAAGCACTCGATTACTTCAACCAAGCTCTGCCCCTTTGGCGTGCTGTAGGCGATCGCTCTGGTGTTGCGACTACACTCAATAACATCGGTGGAGTCTACAACGATTTAGGAGAAAAGCAAAAAGCACTCGATTTTTACAACCAAGCTTTGCCCCTAATTCGGGCTGTGGGCAATCGCTCTGGTGTTGCGACTACACTCAATAACATCGGTAGAGTCTACGACGATTTAGGAGAAAAGCAAAAAGCACTCGATTTTTACAACCAAGCTCTGCCTCTATATCGGGCTGTGGGCGATCGCTCTGGTGTTGCGACTACACTCAATAACATCGGTAAAGTCTACAACGATTTAGGAGAAAAGCAAAAAGCCCTCGATTTTTACAATCAAGCTCTGCCCCTGATGCGGGCTGTGGGCGATCGCGCAGGTGAAGCTATTACCTTGAGTAATATTGGTGTACTTTTCCAAAGTACAAATCGACCAACCCAAGCCATTACCAATTTAGAGCAATCTCTCCAAATCAGCTTAGAAATGCGCCGGGGTTTGCAACGAGAAAATCGCCAAAAGTTTTTACAGGACAATAATGCGAGTGCTACTGCTACTGCTTTAGTCGATGTCCTGATTAATCAAAAAAAATACGCTCAAGCCTTTGAATGGGTTAACCTATTCACTACAGCCGACCTTGCTGATTATACTCGCCTGATTAATGCCAAAGTTGCCAACCCAGAAGCACAGAAAGCTCTTGATAACTGGAGTAAAAAACATCAACAATTAGAATCCTTGCGGCAACAACTGCAAAGCGATCAATCCGAAAGCCTACCCCAGCAAATTCGGCAATTAGAAGCACAAGTTTACTCAGAAGCCGAAAATATCTCTCGCCGTTTTCCTGAAGTGGCAGAACTATTTGAAACTACACCCGCAGATATTAAAAATCTTACATCATCTATACCCGCAGGAACGGTTGTAGTTCAACCTGTCTTGCTGACTAATGTCAGAGATATGCCTAATAACGTTGCAATTTTTATCTTCGCAAAAGGCGAGTTGAGCGTTATAAAAAAATCTATTGATCCCACGGAATTTAATAAACTTCTCACCCAATACTTGAAAGAAGTACAAGATGAAAGTAATTCTAACTACCGTGAAACTGGCGGCAAACTTTATGATATTCTTATTCGTCCTATAGAAGACAAAATTAAAGCTTTATCCCCGAAAGAACTAAGTATTATCGCTACTGGTCAACTGCGCCATCTACCTTTTGAAACTCTTTCCGACAGTAAAACCAACCAATTTCTAATCGAGAAATATCCTGTCAACTATCTCACTCGCATTTCCAATAATTCCCTAAAATCTCCAGGTGTGCAAAATGCCGTACCCCTCAAACTACAAGCTGTTTTAGCATTTGGTAATCCAGTACCCAGTGACCCACAAAATCTCCCAGGTGCAGAGGCAGAAGTCAGAAGTATTAAGGAAATACTGCCAGACAGTGAAGTTTATATCCACAATGAAGCTACCTTAGAAAAGTTTAGATCCCAAGCATTGCGCTTTGACTTTTTGCATTTAGCAACTCATGGCTGTTTCAAAACCGAAGATTGCAAAAAAGTCAAGTTAAAAAATAATACATTACTATTTGCTGACAAACCCTTAGACATTGCCAATGCTGCTCTTTTAGGGCTACAAGGCACACAACTGATTACTCTTAGTGCCTGTCAAACTGCTGTAGACACTAATTTGAATGATGCTAGCACAGGACTTGCAGGAGTTGCTTATATATTTGAGCGTGCTGGTGCTAAAGCTGTGATGGCAAGTTTATGGGCGGTTGATGATGAAGCGACTCAGCAATTGATGATTCAATTTTATCAAAACCTCAAGCAAGGTATGACCAAAGGAGAAGCTTTGCAACAAGCTAAGTTGAAGCTAATTAAAGACCATCCTTATTATTGGTCGCCATTTGTCTTGATTGGTGATGCACGTTAAAGTAATTCGTAATTAAGTGCGTTAGAGGATGTTTGAAAAGTTTTCTTCTCGGTAACAAAACGTTCTAGATCCCCCTAAATCCCCCGATAAATTGGGGGACTTTGATTCCGGTTCCCCCTACGGTGTACACACAAGTCACATTACCCCCCTTAATCCCCCCGATGTATTGGGGGGAAACAGGAGAATCTAGTTCCCTCCCCAATACATACGGGGAGGGTTAGGGTGGGGTAAAACCTTGGGTTTTTCAGCTATTTCAGACTTGTGTGTACACCGTAGCCCCGCAAGCGGGGAGGGGAGACAAAGCGTAGCGTTGGCGGGGTGGGGTTCCGAGGGAATTAAGGGTAATTTAGCGGAGATGATATCATCTCTTTGTGCAGGTTCAAATACAAAAAAACCAGGAGTTTCCCCCTGGCTATCATCAAAAATTATTACACACTTACGTAGCTTCAGAGGTTGCTTCACTCTCTGCTTCAGCCTCATCCTCAGCAGCAGCGCTGATTTGCGGCTGCGAGACGCTAACTACAACTCGCTCCGTATCGCCAAGAACTGTAACACCTTGAGGCAAGACTAGCTCGTGAACACGCAAGCTGTCTCCGATTTGCAGGTTAGAGACATCAATTTCAATTATTTCTGGGATGTTTTCTGGCGCACAACTGACTTGCAATTCAGTGATAACAGTGTCTAAAAAACCACCTTCTTGTTTAACACCAACAGCAGTTCCCACATAACGCAGCGGTACTTCTACAGTGGTGTCGCCGTGGCCAGCAACCGCGAAAAAGCTGAGGTGGTAAGGCGTACCTTTGGCGGGATGAATCTGAAGTTCCCGCAGCAAGGTTTTACCGCGCCAAGGTGCATCAGCAATATTCAACTCAATCAAGGTGTTGTTGACGGAAGCTCTTTTGAGCAAACGCTCAACAGTTTTGGCTTCAATGGTCAAAGAAATGGATTCTGTACCCTTATGACCATACAAATTGGCAGGTATCAATCCAGCACGGCGCAAAGCTTTTGGCTTGCTACCTTCTGGACGTTTTTGAGATTCGACTGTAATAGCCATAAAAGTTGTCCTTTGTCAGTTGTCAGTTGTCCTTTGTCCTTTGTCATTTGTCATTTGCTAATGACCAATGACTAATGACTAATGACTAAATTTACGCACTAAGTAGGGTAGCAGGTGTACCGTCGGGGTGCAATAAAGCGCGTTTGGGCCCGTGGATCGGGTCTTCTACGATTATGGTTTGATCGCGGCTGGCTCCTAGTGAGACGATCGCGATCGGAACTTCCATCAATTCGGCTAAGAATTTCAGATAATCCAATGCTGCTTGTGGTAAGTCTTCTAGGGTGCGGCAGTGAGTTGTTGACACTTTCCACCCCGGTAAGGTTTTGTAGATGGGACGACATCTAGCAAATTGACGAGAACTGGTGGGGAAGTGTTCGCTGCGTTGGCCATCTATGTCATAAGCGACACAAACTTGGATTTCCTCTAATTCATCGAGAACATCTAGTTTGGTGAGTGCCATACAATCCATACCGTTAATCCGCACGGCATAGCGACCGATGACCGCATCAAACCAGCCGCAACGCCGTTTGCGTCCGGTGGTTGTGCCAAATTCGGCACCGCGATCGCACAACAATTCTCCCAACTCTCCATCTAATTCAGTGGGAAATGGCCCTTCTCCGACACGGGTTGTATAGGCTTTTGACACCCCAATTACCCGGTCAATCATTGTCGGCCCTACCCCAGTACCAACGCAAGCCCCACCCGCCACTGGGTTAGAGGAGGTGACATAAGGATAAGTTCCGTGATCTAAGTCTAGGAGCGTACCTTGTGCGCCTTCAAACAAAATATTGCGTCGTCGCCAAATTGCATCGGATATTTTCAACGATGTATCAACAACGTGAGGTCGCAAGCGTTCTGCATACCCCAAATACTGCTCAATTACCTCTTGTGGATCTAGAGGCGGCAAGTTGTAAAGCTTTTCTAAAATGACGTTTTTATAATTAATCGTCCACTCCAGCTGCTCGCGTAGCCCATCCGGGTCCATTAAGTCTAAAACCCGAATCCCTGTACGTTCAGATTTGTCAGCATAAGTCGGCCCAATGCCCCGACCTGTTGTGCCGATCTTATGGCTTCCCCGTCGTTCTTCAGATGCCTGGTCAATCAATCGATGATAAGGCATCGTTACGTGGGCTGTTTCAGATATCAGCAGGTGGTCAGTGGAAATATTTAACTCTTTTAATTGGTCGAGTTCTGCGATCAAAATCTGTGGATCGATCACTGTTCCACAGCCGATAATGCAATCGGTATTTGGATACAAA
Organism: Nostoc sp. DedQUE08; assembly: GCF_034530895.1. Classification (NCBI taxonomy): domain Bacteria; kingdom Bacillati; phylum Cyanobacteriota; class Cyanophyceae; order Nostocales; family Nostocaceae; genus Nostoc; species Nostoc sp. DedQUE08. The sequence goes on along the minus strand of NZ_JAVRCD010000003.1, from coordinate 138,324 downwards.
ATCCCAGAGGGAATCAAATGCAGTTTAAAGGTCTGACCTTTAACTACAATCGTGTGTCCAGCATTGACACCCCCTTGGTAACGCACCACAACATCTGCGGAACGGCTGAGTAAGTCAGTTATTTTACCTTTTCCTTCATCGCCCCATTGGGCACCTATGACAATGACGTTAGCCAAGAGCTTAAATTAAGAAGTAAAGTTTCCACAAACTATTATTATTAACATATTGTGTGAATCATGTCAACCAAAATCTATTTTGAGCGCGAACACCGAAATTACGCAACAGAAACAACTAGAAGCTCAACTTCTGCGATCGCAACACTGTTTAAACATTATTTAAGCTGTTCCACACTTTTTAAATCATATATGGTCGTGTTGGCTGTTGAGTGTTAACTCTTGACTGTTAACTGTCAGCAGTCAAAAAACCTCACTCCTTCACTATGCAAGAAATATGTGTTTTAGCTTATCAAAAACGAGAAAGTGATTTTTTCCTTACTTATGGGCATTAGTCGGTAAGCTGGGAAAATCTACACCCCCGAAAGCTTTAGGTAATCCCTACTTTGGAGAAAATAACCACTCAGACTAATTTTAGGAAAAGCAAATGGGCGTTAGCACGCTAGCAAAATCAGCACATAATACAATAGCTAGCGTCCCCCAAAAGTCACTCATGCCGCAAAATAGTCAAACCGCCATCGAATTCCGCGATGTCACTTTTAGCCGCAATCATCGCCCATTGGTGTCAAATCTCAATTTCACTATTCGCCAAGGAGAAGCACTGGTATTACTTGGGCGCAGTGGTAGCGGCAAAACCACGACAATGAAGTTAATTAATCGCCTATTTACACCTACACAAGGCGAAGTTTTATTTGATGGCATTCCCACAACTCAATGGGATGAAATTAAACTGCGGCGAAAAATTGGTTACGTTATTCAAGAAATTGGTTTATTTCCCCATTTCACTGTCGAACGCAATGTTGGTTTAGTCCCATCTTTAGAAGGGTGGCAACCAAAACAAATTAAAATGCGAGTTTATGAACTGTTGCAATTGGTAGGCTTAGAACCAGCACAATTCGCCACACGTTACCCGCACGAACTTTCGGGAGGACAAAGGCAAAGAGTCGGTGTAGCCAGGTCTTTAGCAGCAGATCCGCCAGTGTTGTTGATGGATGAACCCTTTGGCGCACTCGATCCGATTACGCGCCTCGAACTGCAACAAGAGTTTCGGCATTTGCAGCAAGAGTTAGGTAAAACAGTTGTTTTCGTCACCCATGATATTCAAGAAGCCTTTGTGTTGGCATCGAGAATTGGTTTAATGTATGGCGGAGAATTGATAGTATTGGGGACGAAAGATGAATTTATGCGATCGCAACACCCAGAAAGCCTCGCCTTTCTGCAATGTCTGCGTTCCCTGCAAGATACTTTATGAAAAATTTCTTCCTGGTTAAGTATGCCCCAGAAATTCTTCAGCATACTCTAGAACACCTATTTTTAGTAGGCATCGCCATTGGAATTGCCATCATTGTAGGCATTCCATTAGGTATTTTAATTACACGTAAAACCTTTCTTCGTCAACCAATTCTCGGCATAGCAAATATTTTCCAAACTATTCCCAGTTTGGCACTGTTTGGTTTACTCATTCCTGTTCCCATAATTGGCGGCATTGGTGCAGTACCAGCAATTGTTGCCCTGACTGTATATTCCTTGCTGCCGATAATTCGTAACACTTACACAGGTATTACTGGCGTAGATCCAGCGATTCGAGAAGCTGGGAGAGGCATGGGAATGACGGATAGACAATTATTGTTGCAAGTTGAGATTCCTTTAGCACTGGGAGTCATTTTAGCAGGAGTGCGAGTCGCAACAGTTATTGCCATTGGTATTGCAACTATTGCAGCGGCTATTGGTGCAGGTGGTTTAGGAGTATTTATTTTTCGCGGCATATCAGTAGTGAATAATCAGTTAATTTTAGCTGGTGCAGTTCCGGCGGCGGCAATTGCATTACTAGCTGACTTCGCAATTGGCTTGATGGAGAATAAATTAAAAATTAAAAGTTAAGTAATGAAAAGATTTTTGGCATTGTGCTTTTTAACTTTTGCTTTGTTACTGATAATCGCTGGCTGCACGGGAAATATCAATAGTAATAACGATGCTAATATAGTTGTGGCTTCCAAAGATTTTACCGAACAAGATATTTTAGGTGAATTGTTAGCGCAGCAAATCGAGGCAACAACTAAGTTAAAAGTAGCTCGTCGTCCCCGTTTAGGTGGTTCATTTGTTTGTCATAACGCTATTAAGGCTGGCATAATTGATGCTTATATTGAGTATACAGGCACAGCTTTGACTGCAATTTTAAAGCAAAAACCAGTTAATAACTCCAAAGAAGTTTACGAAATAATCAAACAAATATACGCCCAGCAATTCAATCTGGAAGTGATGCCTAGCTTGGGTTTTGAAAATACTTTTGCAATGATTATTCGGGCTGAAGATGCTAAACTCAACAATATTCAAACTCTCTCCCAAGCTACTCAATATACACCACAGTGGCGTGGCGGTTTCGGTTACGAATTTTTAGAAAGAGAAGATGGTTTTCCAGGATTAGCTAAAACTTACGATTTACGTTTTGCTAAACCACCCCAAATTATGGACTTGGGTTTAATATATCGTGCTTTGATTCAAAAACAAGTGGATATGGTGGCAGGAAATTCCACTGATGGGCAAATTTCTCGCTTGGGTTTATTTGTACTCAAGGATGATAAACATTATTTTCCACCTTACGAAACTGTGCCAATTGTCCGACAAGAAACCTTAAAAAAATATCCACAATTAAGAACAGCGATCGCACAACTAGCTGGAAAGATTTCAGCAGATGAAATGCGGCAATTAAACTATTTAGTTGAAGGGGAATTACGTGATGTTAAAGATGTTGTCCAGGAGTTTCGGAAATCGAAGGGGTTAAATAATTCGTAATTCGTAATTAAGGATAGGCTTTACCCCACCCTAACCCTCCCCTTATAAAGGGGAGCCACTGCGTTGGACGGGTTTCCCGGCTTGAAGCAAGTGGCGTGAGGGAACTAGATTTCCTCTGGGTGAGGAGCAAGTTTTGGGCAGTGAGTGAAGCCACTATACTAACTTATTTACCTAAATCGACAAGATTGGTTTACAGTCGGAGTCTCTTCAAATTGCACCATTATTAAAACAGCTGGCGCATCGCCTACTGTTCCAGATAAGTGACCTTTATGACCTTGCGCGTCTGTTTTCGTACCTCGATCTTCTCCAAAGGAAATTTCGCCTTCCCCCATCTCGACTCGCTGACCGTCCATAGTCTCCACAAACCAGCGTCCTGACAAAGGTATAATCCACTGGGGTTTTGGGTTTTCATGCCAGTTACCAACCCATCCTACAGGTAGCACAGTAAAGCTGATTGTAGCACCGGACTGCTTCAAATTAGAAAGCCACTGCGGTGAGGTATCCGGGGCTATGCCTTTTTCGATAAAGTCTTCAATTTGACAACGGGATTGATGACTTATACCGTCGTTGTCAGTCCAGACGTGCCAGTATTCAATTGTTGGTTTGGATGATGAGTTATTCTGCATAATAATGGCTCTTTTCGATCCGAAATGTATTGAAAGGCGAATTAGAAATTAGGAATTACGAAATTTTAACCGTATAATTGTGTCCTTCCCATTTGCTGCTTTCAATCCAGAAAAAGGTAAAGTTAATTGATTGTTGCTGATTCTCAGAAATAAAAATATCTACAAAATTCACTCCTAACTTTGTAGAAGTAGAAAGCATATCTTGTGTAGTTTGCCAATCATCATCTGACCAGTGCAATTGAAAAGATGCTAAAGCGTCAATTCGCAATGTCTGACCTTTTTTTACTTGGCTGATTTGTCGGTTAAACTTCCAAATTTCCAATGATTTACACTGCTTTCTTTCGCCTAGATAACGATTTGCCACTTCTGGAATAAAATCAAACACCTGTCCGTCATCAGTTGACCGTAGCAGCTTGATATACTCTGCGTGTGCCCACATTAAAGGCATCGCTGAACCTGTTGGTTTTCCTAAAAACATATAGATATCAGGGATATCTGCCTCATCCCAAACCTGTTCTGGTAGCAAACAAGTATCTGAAGCAAATCCTTCCATCGCCTTAATATATGTTTTGACATCCCCGCCAGCAGCTAGTTCATAATGTCCTCGTTCTCCTGTCAAGAGAGGCCAAGCGCGTCCCTTACCCCAACCAATATAAGGACTTCCGTCTTTTTGCTGACCGTAGCCGTCGTGGTTGTAACGATGCCAACAAGGGCCAACGGGTGTATCTACTTTTAAAACTGCATCAATTACTTTGACAGAATCAACAATAATCGGGTCATCAGGTTTGCGAATTCCATAACGTACTAATTGGAGAAATCCGCCATCGACAATTTCCTTGGCTGGAAATTCTGCTGGTTCACCAGGTGGCTGACTGCTGATGAAAAGAGTTCCTTGGTTAGGATTTTCATCGGCTTGAGAATTATTAATATCTGAAGGAGTAATTCGGATATAATGCCGTTTGATGCCAGGAACTAAAGTTCCTTCAGTAGTTACTGTCCAAGCTTCAATGTGACATTCTAAAAAATCTGCGTATTCTTCGATAAACTTTGCTGTTGCTTCATCTCCATGTTCGCGAACAAATTGAGCAGCACAGATTAAGGCGGCAATATTGGATGCTAGTGTTGATGGTGAATAACCGCTATTTTCTTCCCAGCGTTCTTGTTGAGTAACCGGGCCGTTACGAATTAAATAACCCGCCGCCCGCAAAACCATCGGATAAATATCGAATTTTAAGCAAGTCTTCTGCTGGTGCAATAGCCATGCTAGAAGAATCGGAAATGCCACCTCATCTAGTTGAATACCTTTCCAGTAAGGTTTGCCATCAACCCAGAAATTTTGAGCAAAACCGCCATCTTCTTGCTGGCTGGTTGCAAGATAAATTAGCGATCGCACTGCCGTTTCTGTTTCGCCAGCAGCCACCAAACCTGTTACACTACTGACCATATCCCGCGTCCAGACAAGGTGATATCCTCCTTGGTCTTGGTCGTTTTTGGCTTCACCCCAAGGGATAGCCAGGGATGCAATCAACGCACCTGGATAAATTTTGTCTTCATGTGCTAACAACAAACTAATGCTGTTGTGATACAACTTTCCATCATTGCATGAAACATATTCTAGCGGTCGGAGATTGCGGCGCGATCGCTTCCACTGTTCGTTGTATTGCTGCTTCTGCTGTTCAAAAGGAATATTGAGCGACTGAAATAGTGTAGAAATTGCATTATGCAAGTTTGTACCAAACGCCAGTCCTAAAGTAAACTCTTTAGTACTATCTAAATTGAGTTTTCCAGTCAAAGCCAGATTGCCATCTACAGCATTATCAAACTCCCAATCCATCTGGAAATTATCAGCTAAATCTGTCCAGCCATCACTTTCACCAACGTAACCACAAGAAAGGCGGCTAAAGGGAACTGTTGCACCCAGCGCTAGCCATGTTCCTTGTTTCTCGGCGATCAAAATACGATGTCCAGCAGCCTCTACAGCGTAACCATTATTACCCATACCTTCAACATCCAGATGCGGCGCACACAAAGCATATAAATGGAGTTGGGAAATAAAATCGCTTTTTCCTGTTAGTGTAGTGTGCTGTAAGATGCAGGGGAAATGTGGGTCGGCAATCACTTCTTTGATTACGGCATAACGTCCTTGGGGATCGGAATTAGTAATGCGGTATCCTAAACCATGAGTCCACATCGGTTCCACTTTGGATTCGAGATGGCGTTTCTCTTCGTGGAAAAAGCTTTTCCCATCAGAAATTAGATACTGCAAATCCCGAATTTGAGGTTTGTCTACTGTGGGATGGTAGATTTCAGTGACAATACCGTTCCAAAGAGTAAACCAAATGTTACTAGAGGTAGAGTAGGCTGTTCCGACTCCATCTTTATTAGCATGAGTCCATCGAGGCTCAATACCTGGTGAGCCAAAAGCTTTTGCTCGATCAATAATCTTTACCATACTGCATTGTTGTGCCGATAAGCTTTGAGTACATTGAGAAAATGCTGTGTTTAATATTTGTGCGATTAAAAATTTATTGAGAAGTTGGCGAAAATTTCCGAGCGGCAGTTAAGGATTTTGCTTCAATAAAAATTTGTTTGATTTCAGGATGCTTTTGGCGAATTTTTACTTCTAAATTTTCTACAGTTAAAGCTATTTCCTCACCTGTAAGATTTTTAGAAAATTGGATTTCTAAGTTCAGTAATACTTCTTTGGGAGCAAGCTGCATTGTTAGCACCCGGATAACTTCTTGCACTCCTGGTTCTGTTTTGGACAAAGACCGGATATTGGCTATAGTTTGAGGATCGGCACTTTCACCAACTAATAATCCTTTGCTTTCTCTTGCTAATACCACTGCTACTATAGCTAAGATAATGCCAATAATAATCGAAGCAATGCCATCCAAATAAACATTATTAAATAAATGTCCTAAGAAGATTCCGATTAAGGCCACGAATAAGCCTAAAATTGCCGCCGAATCCTCAAATAATACTGTAAATACTGTGGGGTCTTTACTGTTTTTTATTGCTTGCCAGAAATTTTGTTTACCCTTAGTCGGCAAAAACTCTTTTAAAGCTACAGTCCAAGAAAACCCCTCCAATAATATTGCAATACCTAATACAATATAATTCCACATTGGGTTTTCTAAAGGGCTGGGATGAATTAAATGAGTGATTCCTTCATAAATTGACATCCCGCCGCCAAGGGCAAAGATGAGGATAGCAACGATAAAAGTCCAGAAATAAAGTTCTAGACCGTAACCAAAGGGATGGCGATCGTCTGCTGGCTTTTGGCTTCTGCGAATTCCCAGCAAAAGTACTAGTTGATCGCCAGTATCTACCACCGAATGAATCCCTTCAGATATCATGGCGGAACTGCCAGTAATGGAGGCGGCGATAAATTTAGTAATAGCGATCGCTAAGTTAGCGCCCATCGCTGCAAATATAGTTTTATGAGATGAATCAGATGCCATGAGAGTTAATAATAATTATGCAGAAACTTCTAATTCACCATTGGGTTTGTTCGACATTGTGCCAAAACGTCTCCTACAGCCAAATTTAATTCCTTGATTGCGATCAAACCAGGGTTAACACTAACTTTTGTAGGCATTATCAATTAACCATTGTCTGCAAAACCTGGATACAAGGTCATACCACCGTCTACAAATAGAGTTGTACCATAGACATAATCTGAGTCATCCGAAGCTAACCAAACCGCTGCTTTAGCGATATCTTCTACATCACCCACACGTTTTGCTGGAATCAGTTTTAATAACTTTGCTTCTGCTTCTGGAGTATCCCAAGCTAATTTATTAATGGGGGTTTTGATTGCACCAGGCGCAATACTATTAACGCGAATTTTATGGGGTGCAAGTTCTTGAGCAATACTTTGCATCATCATATTTATACCGCCCTTACTCGCAGCATAATTAACATGACCCGCCCAAGGAATTACTTGATGTACTGAACTTATACAAATAATCTTACCTGCGGCAGATGAAATATCGGGCTGTATACCTCGGCGTAAGAATTCCTTTGCAGCTTCCCTAGCACATAAGAATTGTCCTGTCAGATTCACCTCAATAACTCTATTCCATTGATCGAGGGTCATATCTACAAACGGTGAATCTTTTTGAAGACCTGCATTGTTTATCAAAATGTCAATAGTGCCGAATCGCTCGATTGTCTGGCTAAACATCGCCTTTATTTCGTCTTCTTTGCTAACATCAGCTTGAATAGCAAATGCTTCACCATTAGCCGCTTTGATGTCATCAACAAGTTTTTGGGCTGATTCAGCTTCCGAACGATAATTGACGACTACTGCTGCACCCGATAAAGCTAAATAGCGAGCGATCGCTTGACCAATACCAGAACTAGCACCCGTCACAAGTGCTTTTTGACCTTTGAGCAGGTAAGGGGAATAACTCATAATGCTTTCGATATTTTTAAGACTTGTATTCGTTGTGAATATCTCAATATTTGCAAGACCTTCATGATATTTTTGCTTTTTGCGCGTAGTATTACCCTGACAATTTTAATTTTTAAGTCAGAAAATTATGGATTAAAAAAGTTTTGCTTTTTTAATGATTTTAAAAACCTTTAGTATTTTTCTAATCTATCTAGAGAAAGATAAACAGCATATTTTTTACTAAAAAATATTGAAATCCTTTGTCATTTCTGTGACAATAGTATGTTTTTATTTTTAAGATTTGTAAAAATGTGATTTTCAAGCTTATATCAATCTCAATAAAGATTTATGGTATATTCAAAGCAAGTTTGATTATTGATTAAAGTAAATTTTTTAGTTAATCAGAGAACTATATAAGACATTAAATATTTTTCTTTACGCGCCTCTCAAGGGTCTGATTAGATTGGCTATTAGCAATCCCATCTAATCAAAAAGAAAATTTTTGTTTTTTGGAAATACTAATCAAGATATGATATCAATCAGAAATGTAGTTGTTTTAGTGAGTTTTTACCTTTGGAGAAAATAATTACTGAAAAAGAGTAATTATGTATTTTTATTTCAAAAGCTACTTGAAAAATTATTGCAGTGTATCGGAAATTCTCAATGTTTTTTAATTGGTCGATCTGTGACGTTAGCACAGTATTCTGGAAAATATGAATGGTACGTTAAGCGGATGGCAATTCCATGCAACGCATATATATATATTTGACCTATGAAGGAGAAAGCGATGCCTGCTCTGTCTCTGAATAACCAAAATTTACCATACCCTGACCCTCTACATCCGATCGTTGTTCACTTCGTAATTGCGATGGTGCTTTTTTCTTTCGTGTGCGATCTGCTGGGTTATTTTACCCGTAACGTGCGGTTGTTTGAGGTGAGTTTCTGGAATATGTTTGTGGCCTCAGCAGCTATCTTTATAGCGGTGATTCTTGGTCAGTTTGAAGCAGGTCTGGCGAACATCTACCCAGCAGTGCAACCAACACTGAATTTTCATACGGTGATGGGTTGGTCGCTGGCGGCTATTGTTGTTGGCATTACAGCTTGGCGTTTCGTGATTCGCAAACGTACTCCACGGAAAGTACCGCCAGCTTACCTTGGTGTAGCAACGTTTTTAGTCTGCCTAGTGTGCTTGCAAGTCTATCTAGGAAGCAAGCTAGTTTGGGTGTATGGGTTACATATCGAGCCAGTCGTGCAAGGGATGAAGCAGGGAGTTGTGCCATGAACTGGCAATTGATTGACCAGTTGAGATTGAGGCTGAATGCTAACGGATTACCTTATGAGATTCCCATACATCCGCAATTTGTGCATCTAACATTGGGTTTATTCATTCTTGCGATTATTTTTGATATTGCGGGAGCGCTTTTTGCTTTAGAAAAACCAATATTCAAATTTTTGGGTTTGCCTACCCTCCGTTCTGGTTTTTTTGATGTCGGCTGGTATAACCTCATTGGAGCAGCTTTTATCACTTTTTTCACTGTTGCAGCTGGTTTTTTCGAGCTATTGCTAGCAAATCCACCAGTCGATCAAAAGAGCGTTTGGGGGTTAACTGCTGGTTGGACGATGCTTTTGCATGGTTTGGGTGGCATTTCATTGTTGGGGATCGTTGTTGCCATGACTGTATGGAGAGGTTTACAACGCTATCGCTGGCGCAAGGATGCTTCTAGGCAGGTGCAGTGGAGTTACTTATTAGCAGGTATTGCAATATTGGGCATCTTGTTTGTTCACGGAACTTTGGGGGCGCAATTGGGAGAAGAGTTTGGAATACACGTTACTGCTGCGAGGTTACTCCAAGAAGGTAGAAGCCCAAACTTACTACCCAAATAATCAAGCGGGAAGTACTCTTAGATGAAATTATTATGTTTAGTTCCTGGGAATATGTACTAATAGCGTTTTATGTCGCAGGACTGCTGATTGTCAGTCGGTGGATTGGACAACAGGCATTTTCTTGGATGCCTCCCCAGGCGACAGCAGAAGCACAACGGGTAGATGATTTATTTAGCTTTTTAGTCTCAATTGGAGCATTTATTTTGCTTGGGCTAGTTGGTGTTATCGTGTATGCGATCGCCTTTCATCGCGCCCGCCCAGAAGACTACAGCGAAGGACACCCTTCTAGAGGTAATGGGAAGTTAGAAATATTGTGGACAGCGACCCCAACTTTATTAGTAATATGGATTGCCTTTCAAAGCTTCAATATTTATCAGCAATTAAATATTCTCGGTCTAAACCAAATTGTGCATTTGCACTCGCCCCTAGAATCTGCACCCGCCTATGCTGCAAAAGTTAGCGATGTCCCCAAACCTGCATCTGAAACAATTGATGTTTTCGTTAAGCAATGGGATTGGTCTTTCCACTATCCAAATAATCTTATTAGTAAGGAATTACATTTGCCGAGCGATCGCAGCACTCGCTTAAATATGCAAGCAGAGAAAGTAATCCACGGTTTCTACGTTCCTGAGTTTCGCTTAAAACAAGATATTGTTCCAGGGCGGAACATTGACATTGTGCTAACACCCATTCGCCCAGGTAAATATCGGCTGAAAGATTCTCAATTCAGTGGTACTTATTTTGCCTTGATGGAAGCAGATGTATACGTTGAATCCCTCGATCAGTATAATCAGTGGCTCGCGCAAACAGTCTCTAGCGAAAGTGGAAATGTTCCAAATCAGGCAGTTGCCGAAAATATTCAACCACCAAAGACATTATTCAAAAGCGGCTGGTACACAGTCGCACCTGCTCAACCTGCTGTAGCGAATCAAAGGAAGATAAATAATGACACATGATTTGAGTGAAGCTATAGCCAACAATAGAGAACCTGAGAATAACTGGCGGGAATATTTCAGCTTCAGTACTGACCATAAGGTAATCGGCGTTCAGTACATGGTGATGACCTTCATTTTCTTTCTACTTGGCGGGCTGTTGGCGATGATTATCCGGGCTGAATTGCTCACCCCGGAAGCAAATTTAGTTGACCGCCCCCTCTACAATGGTTTATTCACCATGCACGGGACAATCATGATTTTCCTGTGGATTATACCCTTCAATGCAGGTCTTGCTAACTTCCTAGTACCGCTGATGATTGGAGCGCGGGATATGGCTTTTCCCTTGCTCAACGCCATCTCTTTTTGGATTTTGCCACCAGCCGGTCTGCTACTACTGTCTAGTTTCTTACTACCAAGCGGGACTGCACAAGCTGGTTGGTGGTCTTATCCACCAGTTAGTCTGCAAGTTCCAGCCGGCCAGTTGATTAACGGTCAGTTTATTTGGATAGTTAGCCTAGTATTAATCGGCATCTCTTCAATTATGGGGGCTGTCAATTTTGTTACCACTATCTTTTGGATGCGATCGCCAGGGATGACATTTTTTAGAATGCCGGTCTTTGTGTGGTCAGTTTTTAGCGCCCAGTTGTTGCAGCTGATTAACTTACCTTCCTTGACAGGTGCATTGATACTCCTGTTGCTTGACCTCTCCTTCGGTACACAATTCTTTAAACCGGAAGGAAGTGGCGATCCGATCATTTACCAACATTTATTTTGGTTTTACTCTCATCCTGCAGTGTATATCATGGCGCTACCAGCCTTCGGTATTATTGCGGAAGTTCTGCCAGCCTTTTCTCGCAATCCTTTATTTGGCTATCGGTCAGTTGCTCTTGCTTCTTTAGGTATTGCTGTAGTCAGCATCTTCGTTTGGGTGCATCACATGTTCACCAGTGCAACCCCTGGCTGGATGCGGATGACCTTCATGGCCACCTCGATGTTAGTTGCCATACCCACTGGTGTTAAAGCATTCGCTTGGACTGCCACAATCTGGAGGAGCAAGTTGCACCTAGAGACACCAATGCTGTTTGCGATGGGAGGTGCAGCGATGTTTATTTTTGGCGGTGTCACTGGTGTGATGCTTGCCGCCACGCCATTTGATATCCATGTCAATAATACTTACTTTGTCGTGGGTCACTTCCACTACATCGTTTTTAATACAATTACAATGGCAATCTTTGCCGGAATTTACTTCTGGTTTCCCAAAATAACTGGCAGGATGTACGCCGAAGGTTGGGGTAAACTGCATTTCTGGTTAACCTTTATTCCTGCCAATATCACGTTTTTCTCGATGCATCCGTTAGGTTTGCAAGGAATGCTACGCCGAATTTCCTCCTACGATCCCCAGTATCAAGGTTGGAATGTTATCGCTAGCCTGGGATCGTTCTTACTGGGAGTATCTACGCTGCCCTTTATTGCTAACATTGTCGGTTCCTGGCTATATGGAGTCAGAGCAGTTAATAATCCCTGGCACGCTACGGGATTGGAATGGACAACTTCTTCACCACCTCCGCGAGATAACTTTGCAGAGATTCCTGTTGTCAACAGACCTCCTTACGACTATGGCGATCCAAAATATTCATTCGTGGAAAATTCTGATAATGGTGAGTAATTGCGTTTTTTTATAAAGCTGCGCTGAATTTTTAGCTTTTTTTTTAACGCAAAGGTACGCAAAGGTTAGCGCAAAGGGACGCGGAGGTTTTTTAAAGATAATTCGCTATGTCCGAAAAATCAGATGGAACCTGAATTTATTAATTACGAATTACGAATTACGAATTACGAATTATGCAACAGCGCAGCATCCATATAGATGAAAGTCCGATCCGTTTCGATCGGTGGCGGCGACGCTTACCGAATTGGTTACAGCGCTTTCTGCCAAGTGGTGGCGGAAGTCATGAAGATCATCATGGCAAAGGAATGTTTGGGTTTAGTGTATTCTTGTTGTCGGAAAGTATCATTTTTTTGAGTTTTATCTTTACTTATGTTGCTTTACGACTGAATACTACTAACTGGCTACCACCTGGTGTTTCTGGGCCAGAATTGTCTAAACTCGTGATTATTAATACAGTAGTTTTACTTTCTAGTAGCTTTGTGATTCAACCAGCAGAAAATGCCCTCAAGCGTAATCAATTGGGTAAATTTCGCTGGCTCTGGTTGATAACGATCGCAATGGGAATCTACTTTTTAATTGGTCTATTAATTGAGTGGAAAAATCTCGATTTCAAGCTCACTACGGGATTAGTTGGTTCCACATTCTATTTGCTAACAGGTTTCCACGGTTTACACGTTCTAGCTGGTGTAGTGCTTCAGATAATTATGCTGATTCGCTCATTCATTCCAGGCAATTATAATAAAACTCACTTCGGTACAAGTGCGACAACTCTATTTTGGCACTTTGTTGATGTAGTTTGGGTCTTCCTTTTCTCGCTTCTCTATCTTTGGCGGGCATAAAGATTTTCAGTTTACCAAGTATTTCAGGAGTAATTTTATGAATTTATTCATCCAAGAACTACCAGCATCAGAACTCGCACCAAAAGCAGTTCAAGAAACTCCCGCACCAGGTAAAGACCCACTCATTGCACAAGGTTTACAAAAAGAGCAATATATTGGCATTATTGGGCTAGCGATCGCTCTAATTGCTGCGGTGGGATTTTTTAGTCGCAGAGTCGAATACGCTATTGCTTTCGCTTTATTCCTCAGCGTCTTTTTAATTGCGTTATTTTTATTCGTATAGCAAATTTGTCATTTGTAAATACAAATAACTAATAGAGATATTGGGTGAAAAGAAATCAGGACTTACGCAAACAATAGCTGAAACCCTTATTTTTAGGTAGGGGCAATTCATGAATTGCCCCTACCGCGTGTAGTTTTGCGTAAGTCCTATAAATTCGCAGCGAAGCACGACTAAAGAAACGTCGCCCCAAAGCTTACCCCTTAATAACGAAATCTCGGCATGAATTACAAAAGCAATTGCAAACTGTTTAAACCACAAGCCTTTGGGCTTTTATTAGTGCCATTCGTTTAAATGGTACGCTAAGGCTAAAACGAAGATGGGTAAGCTTTATAGCAATTATATATTCAGCTACAACAGTACTTATTTTGTCAAGTAGGAAAAGTAGGAAAAGTAGGATGTTTTGTAGGAAACCTTGATTATCCTGTTGATAAGCTTTAAATTAGTGCGTAATACATAGTCAAATCAAAATATTGGCAGATAATAAAGCTTCCTTAATTAACAAAGAACTTGTGACAACCATCTTTACTACTTCCCCGTGTCTTGCGTTTATACCCGATCCAAGAGGAATTATCTCTTATTTGATAATTCATGCAAGAGAGCCATAGCACACTTAAGCACAGAGATTGAAAACAACCAAAAAGAGTAAAATAAAATGTTAAAAATCTTTTCAACCAAGAAACAAGCAACAAAAGAAGTACCTACACTCCATCAAGAAGAACTAGAATTGTTTGAAGAACTAGATGACGCTGATTTATTGAGTGTATTTGGCGGAGATTCAAGTGCAGAAGGTGCTGCTGTTGGTAGTCCTGGAGTTCTTTCGGGGAACCTTGCTCAAGTACCCGTTCATGTACCCGTTAACGTTTGTGTTAATAGTGTCAATGTAATTGGTCTACTTAACCCAGCTTTCGGAAATACTTGTGTAAATGATTAACGATTTGCACTCTATTGAATATTACGATTAAATAGCGATCGCAAGCATTATGTATTGAATTTATCTGAGAGTTTTTGATGTCTGCTATCAAAGACACTTAGGAGAATTATGACTAACAACAAAAAAGTCTAGAAACGTCCTCAACTGGAGCAAGCAAAGCAAATGCAAGTAGACAAATTCCAAATCAATGAAATCGATGATTTGAAGGAACTTTCTGATGATGAGCTAATGGCTATAGTAGGAGGAGCAAAAACGGCGTTGGCAGAGGGAATAAAGCAATTGGAAGGGCATTTAGTGGATTTGGAAGCACAATTAGAAAAATTGAATCCACAAACAGAAGTGGGGAAAGCGTTGTTGAAATCGTTAGAAACTTTAGTTTAAGGGAGCCTAAACCTAGTTAGAAGAAGAGATAAGCTAATTATCTGGAGGTTAGACTAAATAATGAAAAATAGGGTGTGTGATTGAACACAAGTTTCCTATTAGCAGAAGCATCAGAGTTGAATCACCAACTCTCGTCTGGCAATATGAAAAGTACCAAAATATAATCAATGTAATTTCAATTAATGAACAAAGGAAGTTATGACAAACAACAAAATTGCCGACTTGGAAACTAGCTTTTTTGAAGAATTGAGTAATGCAGAATCAATGCTAGTAGTAGGAGGAATTGGTAATGATAATGGTATAAACACTGTGAACGGTAATGGATCTCTTCAGATATACGCAAATCAAGTTAATGTCGGCGACTCATCTCCTCAGCAGGGATTGATTCAAGGAGGTTTCACCCTCAACAGACAAGAACCGAAAGGAGATGAACCCCTGTCACGTGTATTAGATAACATACCAATTTTGTCTGGAAATGCTTCTGTCGGTAGCTGAAACGTAGATGGAATATAGCTAAATAAGAAATAATTTTTTTATCTATAGAGAAAGTGGTCGCCATAGTCGATCGCTTTTTCTATTGGTAAAAGTTTAGACTTTTTTAAGTTTTATCTTAACAAAAGGAGTAATTATATAAAAGTGAGTTATGAATTTGGTAAAAGAGATATTTTATGAGTAACCCAGTTTATCAAACTGTGATTCTTGGTGGTGGCTTCACTGGCTTATTTACAGCCTTACACCTGGCTCACGAACATTATCCTCGCTCTGTAATTTTGATCGATCGAAATGAAAGCTTTTGCTTTAAGCCATTACTCTACGAATATTTCAGTGGCGAGATGGATGCTTTTCAAGTAGTACCGCGTTTTACAGAATTGCTTAAAGGTAGTGGTGTAATTTTTGTTCAAGATGCAGTGGAATCGATCGACTTGCACCAACAACAAGTCAAATTAGCTTCGGGAAACTCATACAACTACAGTAACTTAGTCTTAGCTTTGGGTAGTGTTACTAGTTATCATCATCTTGAAGGTGCTAAAGAATACGCTTTTCCTTTTTGGACAGAAGCAGATGCGATCGCTCTCGATCGGCATTTAGGTGATTGTTTGCAAAAAGCAATCAAAACTGAAGATCCAGAACAACGTCGTCAACTGCTAACAGTAGTTATAGTTGGTGGTGGTGCAAGTGGTGTAGAAATGGCAGCCACTCTAGCTGATTTACTGCCACATTGGTATAACGCTATGGGAGGAAATTCTAGTGAAATCCGGGTGGTATTGCTCAATCACGGACAAGAAATTCTCAATGGTGATATTAACAATCCTCTGCGTCCAATTGCTGAGAAAGAATTACAAAAACGCACGATCCCAATTGAAATACTTACGGGAGCAGAAGCCACTACTATTCATGCCAATGCCATTGAATATAAACGCAATGAGCAAATTGAAACATTGCCAACATACACCGCAATCTGGACAGCTGGCACTTCTATTCACCCACTAATTAAAGATTTACCAATTTCTCAAGAACATCGCGATCGCCACAACCGCCTCCTAGTGAATTCTACAATGCAACTACTCGACTTTCCAGAAGTATTTGCAGGCGGGGATTGTGTAGCAGTTCAAGATAATTCACTACCGCCAACAGCCCAAGTTGCTTATCAGCAAGGAGCCAATATTGCCCAAAATTTAAAAGCATTAGCTTTAGGCGAAGCCCTCAAATCAGTAAAGGTAAATATACGCGGAACTCTCTTAAAATTAGGGTTAAATGATGCTGCTGCTAACTTATTCAATATTTTTGAAGTTGCAGGAGAATCCGGGCATTTAATTCGTCAAGGAACTTATTTAACGCTATTACCAACACCAATTCATGACTTTAAAGCAACAACTGAATGGGTGGATGAAGAGATTTTTCATCACCATCTCGATCCTCATGATGTAGGCAAAAAAGTTGTCCAAGCAGTGGAAGTGGTTGGTGCAGGAGTTATGGGCGTTTTAGCTGCCAGAAAATTATTGAAAATGTTGGGTTCGGAAGATAAAAGAGATTAGTACAGTACGGCGTAAATAAACCACGCATTCAAAACCGAATGGCACGCTTGTAAAGCCCAAACACTTATTGTATCCTCGTGTATCCTCGTTCCCAGCCTCCAGGTTGGGAACCAGTTGGGGCAAGGGCTGTATCTTAACAAGCGTGCCATTCCATTCAAAACCAATGAAATGCTTACGCTGTATTAATTTTTAATTTTTAATTTTTAATTCCGCCTTGCGGTACAAGCGCAATTTCGTGCGACATAAATTTTAATACATTTAGTCATGCTTTTGTCACAATTTCGCAATAGCTTTGTCAATACGACGTGTGATGCTATAGCTCTGGCTTTGGAAATAGTCTCAGACTAAATCCACACACCAAAATCTACAGAGGAGAATCACTTAAGGCACAGTACCTTATGAAGATGACTCTTCAGATAGAAATTGCAAAATCTCATACAGTTGTAAGGAACAAGAAAATGAATTGGAAAGTACTTGCTTTGCTCCCTGCTTTGACTCTAGCTACTGCTGTACCTGCTTACTCTTTAACTAATAATAAAAACCAAAATTCGGCTACTGCTACCCACATTGCCCAAAGTACTCAGCAAGGCAACACCATGAAAAAGCCTAATGCTGTACCAAAGCTTAGTGCCAAGCACAAGTCTAATCATCTGGCAAAGCGTAGTACTGGTACTGTACTAACAGTAGGCAGCAAAGGAGAGACAGTGAAAACTGTTCAGAATTCTTTAAAACAACAAGGATTCTATACAGGAAGTGTGAATGGTGTGTTTGATAACAAGACTCGTGCCGCTGCGATCAAATTTCAGAAGTCTAAGGGATTAAGAGCAGACGGAATAATTGGACGCAGAACTTTAGCAGCTCTTAAATAAAATTGTTTCCTAATATAGGAATCCGGTTTGATTCGGAGAATTTACTTGCGCGTGGGCAGGGAACAGGGAATAGAGAATAGGGAACAGGAAAGAAGGCATAGATCCGTACTGAGTCTTGTTTAAAAATAAAATAGGAGTCCTATATCCTCATTCCTAAAATGCTTTAAAGACAAAAGGCTAGGAAAAAAATTCTAGCCTTAAAATACTAACCCAACTTTTTCTATTTTTCTATCTGTATAGGTCGGGGAGGCACTGCATTGTGGAGCTAGCGCGGTCTTTTCTACTTGTTCGCTTTTAGCGTTCTTGTTCAAGATGCTTCAAAAATTCCTTTAGTAATTGATAGCAATTGTTCGTAATCCTTTGGTGTATCAATATCTATATCCCCTAATGGAAACGGAATAGAAAACACTTCATTAAGGTTATGATTAATAACTTTTTTCGCTCCTGAAGTTTCCTTTAAAGCGGCAAGTTCTGAAAAAAATGTCTGACTGAATAGAGCAGGTACACCTAATGTATCTCCATATTCACAAGCAATAATCGGTTTTTTTGTCGAATAATATGCATCAACAAGTTGATTGAGAATTTGGGGAGAAACAAATGGCTGGTCGCAAAGTGTAATAACTACTGCTTCTATTTTTTGCGGAAGATTATTTAACAATTCAATACCACTCTTGATTGAGGTACTCATTCCACAAGCCCAATCTAAGTTTTTAACTACTTTAACGGGAAGTTGTTTAATTTGGGGATGAATCTGTTCTGCGTTGGCTCCAAGTACTACTACCACAGGTTGACAAACTGAAGCGATCGCTATTTCTGTAATATATTGTAAAAAACTACGCCCTTGGTAAAGCAATAGTTGTTTCGGTGTACCCATCCTAGTAGATGCACCAGCAGCAAGAATCATAACGGCTATGGTTGATTTCTCGTTGTCTATAGCAGTCATAAAAACTATGGGGTAAGTAGCAAGTTTGAGTTGCTTTCATAACATTGGTGAATCGGTTGATTGCGATTTTTTAAAAAACTACCATTGCGGTTTGTTAGCACTGCTTGAATTTCTGCAATAATCGCGATCGCTATTCCTTCAGGTGTTTCTGCTCCGATATCAATCCCAATCGGGCCATGCAATCTGGTTAATTGTTCAGTAGTATAAACTATTTCTTGCGAACCTAAATCTGCAAGCAATCTTTCAGTACGTGTTTTTGGGCCCAAAACTCCTATGTAGCGTGCGGGAGATGGCAGCAATGTTTTCAAAATTTCCAGGTCATCAAGATAATTATGCGTCATCACTACGGCAACTGTCTTGGCATCTATAAATACCTGTTTTTGGACAATTTCTCGCCGAGTCAGAATCACGTCACAAGCTATTGGAAATCGCGCTTTAGTTGCCTCATTAGCTCGACAATCGACTACAGTAACGTCCCAACCTAATGCTTGAGCAAACTGTGCTACGGGTACAGCATCATAACCAGCACCAAATATTACTAAAGGCGTGGGTGGTTGGATGACTTCAATAAAAACTTCGGCACTGCCTAAAGGTAACTGATAGTTTTTTACACTAGACTTTTGATTAATAAAAGCTGCTTGAGTATCTACTTGCAGAGATTGAATTAAATTTGGATCTTTGATGTCAGCGATAATTTTACCATCAGGATACAGCAGTAAACGCGACCCAAGTTTCACATCTACCTCGCCTTCAAAGGCAAAGACTGTAGCAATAATACCTAAATGTTTTCGCTCGAAGCACTCTTGCATAAAAGCGATCGCATTTGGTGAACTTTCTTTTTCCAGACGTTCGATCAGAACTTGCACCGTTCCATTGCACCCCAAACCAAAGCCCCAAAGAATATCTTCCGAGGCGGTGTTATCGTAAGTAACAACAATTGGTTCGCCGTCCGACATTCGTTGTTGAGTATACTCAAATACGTCATTTTCTAAGCAACCCGCGCTGATTGTTCCGATCGTCCGACCTGTATCTGTCATCAACATTTTGGCACCCGGTCGGCGATAGGTTGAACCTTGAGTTTTGACTACAGTAGCAAGAAAAGTAATTTCACCATTTTTTTGACTTAACTCGAAGCCTTCTAAAATTGCTTGTAATTCGTTCATTTGATTGTTTATTTTTCTGTTTCTAGCAGTTTGTCAGCTTGAGCAAGCAGTCCCAATGAAAACAATGTGATGACTGTGCCCATCCTGTGCGATTGTGCATCGCTGCTAGTGTCAAACACAAGTCTCTTTGCCGCCCATTAACGATGCAGTATATGCATTAGACTGAGGTGCGTTGTTAACCGCCGCAAGCATCGCAGTATCGTACTACTCAAGATAAGCGAAAATACCCCTGAAATCATGCCCCACAAGATAGTTGTCAACTTGAGCATTTATCTATCGCTTAGAATTAGCACGGAATACTGATTTTCTGTAACTTACAGTAAATACTCTCAACCACCCGCAAGATTAGAGAATTTTATGTTGTGCGATCGATAACAAACTATGTGTTGTTTTAGACAAGGAATGCAATCACCATTGAGATGAACACTGAGACGCCGTTGCTTGGGCAAGTTAACTCAGTTTCATCTTTTTTTAGTATCTTGTGGATCATAACACGTTAACATACAGCAGTTAACCACAAACAAGTAAAGCAAGATTATGGCACTAATTATAGGCACTGATGGAGACGACATTTTAGTTGGAACTGATGGAAATGACACATTTATCGCCAGTGCAGGTAACGATACCATTACTGGTGGAAAAGGTAACGATATCATTGATTACAGTGGCTTAGAACAACCGGTAATAGTCCAGCCAGTGGTTATCCAAAAAGGTGCAGTTGGAAATGACACGTTTAAAGATTTCTTTGAAACTGCGATCGGTGCTACAGGACAGACTAACATTATTAATGCGACTTCTGACAGCACAAATGTATCAATAATAGCTGACTTATCTAAAGAAAGATTAGAGATCAGAGTTGTAGGTTCGCCATCAATAGCAGTCAATGTGAAGAATTTTGTAAATGTAATTGGTACAAATCAAAATGACGTAATTACTGGTGATGTTAGGGATAATGAATTATCTGGCAGTGGCGGCAATGACATTATTAGAGGCAGCGCAGGCAACGATACCTTAAATGGTGGAGATGGTATTGATACAGCTGATTACAGCAAATTGGGTCAAAGCTCTACCATATTCATTGATGGAACTCTTAAAAAAGGTGGTGGACTAGGTACAGATTTACTTGGTAATTTTGAAAATCTTATTGGTGATGCTAGTGCTGTAAATAACACTATAGACGCCTCAATGGCTCCTTCAATACCCTTTTCATTTTTATCCGATCTATCAGTCAACGCCAACCTGGAAACTCAAAGTTTCGTAGTGAATAATCTTCCTGGCGGAAACACAGCTAAATTTACATTTATAAACTTTGATAATATCAAAGGTACAAATCAAAGTGACACCATTGTTGGAGATGGGCAAAATAATCTCTTATTTGGTAATGGTGGTGACGATACACTTTCTGCCAAAAGTGGCAATGACATACTCACTGGTGGAAATGGTAACGATATTCTCACTGGTGGAGTAGGTGCAGATAAATTTGTTTTTAACAACGTATTAGATGGTGTTGACATTATTAAAGACTTCAAGGCTGTTGAAGGTGACAAAATCCAGGTTTCTCAAACCGGGTTTGGTGCTATTTCAATCAATGATTTCAGTTATGATGCCCTAACTGGTTCTTTGTTCTTCCAAGAATCTAGATTTGCCATTGTTGAAAATAAACCTATTGGTTTTCAAGCCAATCTGGACATTCAACTTGTTTAAGAATATCCTATTTTCAGTCTTTTCTAAGCTCGTGCTTCTTGGGATTAGCGAGCATAAATCATGTGAGAAATAACTGGGGGTTTATCGCCTTGATGAAAGGTAAAAACCCTTTCACGAATCTCTCGATCTGCCACCGTAAACCGCTCATATTGACGTAAATGATCTACCCAAGACTCGACGATAAACGTCTCTAAGTAGCGATGCGGCACAGATGTATCGTGAAAGATGCCCCAACGAACCGCACCATCTCGTAGCCGCACCACGCGCAGGGCATGAATTGCTGTAATGAATTCCTTTGCTTGAACTGGGTCAATACAATATTCAAGTGTAACTAAAACTGGCCCTTGTTCTGGTTGCAATTCAATTACTACCAGCGGTTCTGCTCGCCGTAATGCTGGGCCTAAATCCAGTTTTCCTGATATCAAGCGGTAACGCCGCGCTGTAAAGATTCCCCCTACTAAGCCGATCGCAGCAATGAATAAGGCAATCCGCATACCCCAATGCTCTGCCGCTGCACCCCAAACAATACTACCAATTGCTGAACCTCCTTGAAATACCATCTGATAAGTTCCTAGCGCCCGCGCCTGCACCCAAGCGGGAACCGCAAGCTGCACTGTAATATTTAAGCTGGATGTCATACTTGTCCAGGCAATTCCCGCCGCCAGCAAAGCCAGCAACACCAAAGGTACGTTGTGAATAAACGCCAGAATTAATGTCGCAACCGCAAACACCAGAGTTCCAGCAATCACAACTCCATCGGCTGTGAGACGTTGGCGCACTCGTGGCATCAAAATTGCACCGAAAATCGCTCCCAATCCAAAGCAACCGAGTAGTAAACCATACCCACCTGCTCCTTGTCGCAAATCTTGTTGTGCTACCAAAGGCAGCAAGGCTAACAAAGCACTCGTGCAACTAGTTAAAACAGCGGCTCGAATTAACACGGCTTGCAGGGTGGGAGAAAAACGGACATAGCGAATACCAGCCCGCATAGAACCTAATACTCGCTCTGCGGGCAGGGCGCTTTCATAAAGCGGTTGGCGCTGCCAACGATAGAGGATGTAAATCACCCCGATAAAAGAAAGGCCATCAATCAAAAAGACGACTCCCGCATTTGCCGCCACCAAAATCAAGCCTGCGATCGCAGGCCCAACTGCTCTGGCAATGTTAAACCCAGCACTATTTAATGCGATCGCAGCCATCAGTTCCGATCGCGGTACTAATTCTGGTACAATCGCTTGCCAAGCTGGGCCATTCATTGCCGCTCCCAAGTTGAGCAAAAACGTCAGCGCCAGCAGCGACCACGGTGTAATCTTACCTGCAAAAATCAATCCACTCAAGATCAGTGCAGCAACCAGCATCCAGACTTGCCAAAACAGTAGTAACCGACGGCGATCGAAAATATCTGCCGTTGCTCCGGCTGGTAGTCCTAATAACAGCACTGGCAAAGTTGCGGCTGTTTGCATCAGTGCCACCAACAGGGGAGAGGTGGTGAGAGAAGTCATTAACCAAGCTCCCGCTGTGTCCTCCATCCAACCGCCAATATTGGAGACAATCGAGGCAATCCAGCGATCGCGAAACAAAGATTTACGGAGCGGACTCCAAGCAGAGGTTGTCATGACTGCGGTATGCACATATTACTTTAGCATTCGCGGAGCGGGGCCGCGAGTGGTATCTAATCCTGAGACACGAGGCAAGGTAATCGTTTTGCCTGTTCGTGCCGCTTCGTAAATCAACGCTATAAGTTTTTGGTCTTGCAAACCTTCTTCACCAGGTGTATGAGGTTGTTTATTTTGAATCACACAATCCGCCATGTGATCGATTTCTAAGGCGAACTGATTCTTTTCACCTATCCGCACTTCGCTAATATTTTCTGCCATGCTGTTGGTTGGGGATTTGCGCGAAATCATCATTCGCAAACCATTGTAGGAGAACGCCGGATCGAGTTGTCCCCAAGCATCAGAGCCGAAAACGCGAAACCGCCGCCCTTCATGAAAGCCGTAGCTGGTGGAGCAAATCCCTAGTATTCCACTGGGAAACCGCAGCTGGAAGGTGACATTTTCTTCTACTTCTTTGAAGCGCGGATCGCCGGGAGTACTGAAGATTTGGGCGCTAATTGCGATCGGTTCCTCTCCCGTTAAATAGCGAGTTGCATTCAAGCAATAAATTCCTACATCCGGTAAAGAGCCACCTCCAGCTAAGGCGCGTTTCAATCGCCACTGATTTAAGTCACCTCCCTGGTTTTGTCCGTTGTCTGCCTGAATCACCTTCACAGTTCCCAATTCTTTGCTACGGATCATCTGAATCATGGCGCGATGGTGCGGCTCATATTGGCAGCGATAAGCAATCATCAGCTTGCGATCGGCTTGTTTGCACGCGTCGATCATCTGTTGAGCATCTTCGACTGTGGTTGCCATCGGCTTTTCACACAGAATATGCTTTCCAGCTTTCGCACCACGCACCGTATATTCCCGGTGCATACTGTTAGGCAGTACAATATAAATTACATCAACGTCTGGATTGTTGCGGAGATTGTCGTAATTCTGATAGTTGTAAACGTTCTGCGGTTTAATGCCATACTGCTGGGCAACAAGATTTGCTTTGGCAGCATCACCACTAACTAATGCAGTTGGCTTTGCTAGTTTACATTCTGCAAAGGCAGGCATGATTTCTTCTAATGTCAGTCTGCCAAGTCCAACGATCGCAAATCCCAAACGTCGCTCTGGAGGTAATGCAGTTGGTGGCCCCCCTGTCTCAACCTCAGTTTTTTCTGAGATGGGCGCAAACTCAATCTGAGGCGGCAACGGGCCTCCGCGAGGAGTGGCTTGTCCCGTTGGTTGTTGGGCAGTAACCTCTTCGCCCATACTACCAATTGCGGCGGCTGAAACGGCTCCTAACCCAGCTGTAGTTAGAATTTGACGACGAGAAATTTTTCCTTTAAACAATTTAGACATCGTGGTTCCTTAAAATTCTCCCTAATGATGAAATTTTGGGCTTCCAGCAGAAATCATGTATTTGAACCACATCTGTCGTAGGGACACATGATTGCTCATTGTTGTCAACTTAAGCTCAAACGTTTGTCCCACATACGCTTTACCCCACCCCAAAGCATCGGCTTGTAATACACAAGTCAAATTACCCCCCTTAATCCACCCGATATATTGGGGGGAAACAAGATTTCTTGTTCCCTCCCCTTTATAAGGGGAGGGTTAGGGTGGGGTAAAACCTTGGTTACTCAGCTATTTTAGAAAGGTTACTGGGTTTGGGAAAATTCCTATACCTTTACCCCTTACCCTTTTCCCTACAATGCCAAGAAATTTAATCATTGCTGTACCCCTACCACCTTCTGTACAAAAGGCTACGCGTAGCTTGCTTGCAAGAGTACGCGCAGCAGATACAAAGGGAAAGAAGAAATGCTTAACTGAACTTTATTGCCTTACGGGGTAGTGGTTGGAGTTGGGGTGCTAGTTGGAGTTGAGGTGCTAGTTGGAGTTGAGGTGCTAGTTGGAGTTGGGGTGCTAGTTGAACTTCCAGGATTAACAAGAGAACTAACCTCTTGCAAATGTTGTTGGAGGGTTGGTAGCGTTTGAGCCGCAAATGCTTTCACGTCTGCATCTTGTCCTTGTTCAGCTTCAGTTTGGAATGCGGCGACGTCCTTTTGATGAGCTTGAAGCATCTGGTTCAGATATTGACGATCGAAGTTAGCACCAGAAAGTTTGGATAAACGTTGCTTTACTTGCTGATTTTTGGCGCCAATAGTAGTTGGCAGCGTGACACCTTTTTGAGCCGCCAGCTGTTTAAGTTGATTGTTTGCTTGCGTATGATCTTCAACCATATGCTGTCCAAACTGTTTTACCACATTGCTAGCTCCACGTTGTAATGCCAGTTGTCCTAGTTGGACTTCTGCTAAACCATCTTGAGCGGCTTGAGTTATGAACTGTCTGTCTGCCGAACTGAGGTTATTTTGCCCTGATGGAGTTGGTGAGGTAGTTGGCGATACAGTTGGGGATGGACTCTCAGTTCCTTGTACAGGTACAGCAGCTGGAACTTCAGATGTAGTCTGGTCGTGCGGAGTAGTCGGTGTGCAACCAGTCGCCAGAGATAAAGCGATCGCTACTATACCAGTAGAAAATATTTTGAAGTTAGACATAATTAGGGTTCTCCTTAGATAAAGCTATATTTTGAAACGTTGAATGAAAAACTAAACGCGATCGCACAGTTGAGTAAGCTACAAACAAAGCCGATTAATGTGAAGCAGATGCCGTTGGTGCAAATTGTGCAAATAGATTCAAGATTTCTCGATTGAATGCAGGGATATCATCTGGTTGAGTTCTGTTTGGGCAAAGAGCGGTTGCAAAAATCTTTCCGAAACTGTAATGCTGCCACTAATCCCGAAGCAGAAGCAGTTTTTAACAAGCTGCGTCTACTGATTTCCATAATTGTCTCCTACAAGCACCAACAGGAATGAGCCGTATATTATCACTGCTATCTGGCACAGAGACTCTAGCTAAGGTGTGCTTTTAAATATACTCCGCAAGATGCATTCACAATGCAAGCCGATACATTGTTAATGCAAATCGATGCATTCACCATGCAAGTTGATGTATTCCTAATGCAAGTCAATGCATTCATAATGCAAGTCGATGCATTCACCATGCAAGTTGATGCATTCACCATGCAAGTTGATGCATTCACCATGCAAGTTGATGTATTCCTAATGCAAGTCGATGTATTCCTAATGCAAGTAGTTGATGTATTGTAAAAACTTACTTTTTGTTTAAACTTGCTTGATTTAAAACTTTATCAATAAAAGTAGGAGTTATATCATGTCCGCCTAATTAGTTATAATTCCCGCATCTGTGCAAAAACCAGGAAACCCTCTTTCCCCTTGCCCCCTAGTCCACGGAGTAATCGGAAGGAATGAACCGCTTCACGCCCTGCTGTTTGGCAGCATCAATCAAGTTTTTCTGCCCTGGCACAGTCACATCATTGTTGCCGACCGCAGAGACGACCACATCAACCCCGTCACAAACATCGAATACACGTAGAGACGTAGCACTGCTACGTCTCTACAAGGTTTTGGGTTTTATATTTATCTAAAATGTGCTGTATCTCTTTAATGATGGGAAATACCCAGACATTCTATGCCCGTTCATGTACTTGACACTACTTTGCGGGGCGCTAAAAAGCCAAGGACGATCGCTACCAAGAACAATGCTGGAACATCACCAAACAGATGTCCCTGTTCAACAGGGTCAATTACTGCATGTACCGCCATGATCAGCCCGTGGATTGCACTTGATATGACGGTGAACCAGATTAAACTGAGGTGAGCTTCTGGTTGCCTTGAAGCCAACAGCAAAAATACACCAAGCGTCGCATAAACACCAACGATCATCTGTTCGTATTCGTGCTGACCTGGTTGCCATAACCAGCCTGATGCCCAGACCTGAGTTAGCGGATATATAAGTAGAAAAGCTATGCCAACAAGAACCAGAGCGATTCGTAAGTAGCGATCGCGCTCATCCATTGCTTTAACCTCCCCTATTTTCTAGTGCAGTCTTTACTAACAAAACTGCATCATTTTCTGATTGTATTCCCACTAGTGACACTTCAGCTTTAGAGCGTTAGAAATTTTAATGCTCCTCATGGTTTTTAACGTGAGTTCGACGGGTGCTATTTTGACCTCTCCCCCAGCCCCTCTCCTACCAGGAGCTACGGTGTATACATAAGTCTTAAAAACCTAGCCTTAATAAGACTTTCCTCGTTCCCAGTCTCCGACTGGGAATGCATTCATTGAGTTTCTGACTCAATGTCTGGCTGGAGGCAGAGCCTCTTACTTCTCGTTCCCAGTCGGAGACTGGGAACGAGAAGTAAGAGAACAATGGGAAAATCGAGCTTTTTCCGACTTGTGTATACACCGTAGCCTTTTAGGAGAGGGAGGCTGGGAGGGAGAGGTCTGTCGAACTCACGTGTTTTTAGTGTCGTCTAACAGTTTTGTAATTGCATCGGTCTGTTATGCCAATACATCGGTCTGTTATGCCAATACATCGGTCTGTTATGCCAATACATCGGTCTGTTA
>NZ_JAVRCD010000003.1:0-110520 GCF_034530895.1 Nostoc sp. DedQUE08 | reverse complement strand
TGCCAATACATCGACCTGTTATCTTAAACTATCCTTTATAACCTTGCCCTATCTAAAAATTTCATCTTACTGATAACTTTTTTTGTTGTAATGGGTACGTTAAATGTACAACTTACTAAGTATGCATATATGCCTCCCCAAAATACAACAAACCGTTTGCGTCCTCTACTGATTAGTCAAGATATTGACTCATTCCACGGTTTACAAACCGTCAGCACTTACAACACAACTCGTGCTGATGCTTCATCTGCTAATTTACAAGAAGCTTATCAGGCAATGTTAATTTCTCAACAAACCGAAACCGAAAAATTAGCTTTATACCGTGCTGCTGCTGATGCTGCGCGATTAGCAGAATGGGAATTTCATAATGCCGTATTAGCGATGAAAGAAGTTGTGCGCGGGCAATATGGCTCAGATAGCGATCAAGCTCAAGCTGTGGGATTGAAAAAAAAATCAGACCGCAAGCGTCCTTCGCGGAAAAAGCAAGTTGCAATAGCGTAACCGCCTGCTGGAAGCGATCGCATTTGCAGTATTCGGCGTTGTATACAATTAATCTCTTGCGCTCATATCTTGCATTTGCTGATTGCTCGAACGCTCCAACTCCAAATCGTTCCAAGAAACTGGATCTTCTACAGGTTCCAAGTGAGTTGTAACGTGGGTTGAAGGCAGCACCCGAACAATAGCAAGCTCAATTGCTTCGCATAAATCATGCCCTTGTTGCACTGTCCAAGATCCAGGTACAAGAACATGAAAGGAAACAAAGCGACGGGTTCCAGCAGCGCGGGTTCGCAAGGCATGAAACTGGATGTCTTGACCTTTGTACTCGTTAAGGATGCTCTTGATTGCGTCAATTTCTTTTTTAGGTAAAGCTGCATCCAGTAAAGCGCTACTGGTTTCCCGCAGTATACGAAATCCTGTCCAAGTAATATTTGCTGCTACTATCAGTGCAATAATTGGATCGAACACGAGAGCGCCTGTTAGCTTGACGAGTAAGATTCCAACTACCACACCAGCCGAAGTCACCACATCAGTAAACAGATGGTGAGCATCAGCCCTGAGTGTGATGGAACGCAACCGTCGCCCTGCCCGTAGCAAGATAAAGGCAACAACACCGTTGATTGCAGTTGCAATGAGGGAGAGTGCCAACCCTAATCCCAGCTGTGTTAATGGTTCTGGATGCAGCAAGCGTCCCCAAGCTTCAACAGCAATGCTGATAGCGGCTATTACAATCAACGCACCTTCTGCACCACTGGAAAAGTATTCGGCTTTAGAATGCCCAAAGGCGTGTTCGGCATCGGCTGGTTTATCAGCATAGGTCAATGCCCATAGAGCAACCAAGGCTGCGACGAGATTTACAATTGACTCAATAGCATCTGAAAGCAAACCTACTGACCCGGTTAGCAGGTAAGCGCCAAATTTCAAGGCAATAGTGATGATTGCTGCTGCAATCGATAAGAAAGCGTAGGATCGGGCTGTTGGACTACTCATCTCGGTCGCGGACGTAATTACAGTGATTCCGAGCTAAGAGTACCAAATTTTACTTGAGCGGTCATCAATCTTGAGTCTTCTACTGATTGGTATTTCAAGACGCGATAAATTTAAGACGCGATAAATTTAAGACGCGATAAATCGCGTCTCTACAAGGGATCATTGCCGCGTATGAACTTCTTGCTCATACTATGTTGCGATCGCTAATCGGATGATTTAGCTTTCATCGTTTCGGCGTTGCAGTTGATGAGAGATGCGTTCGCGCTGTTCTGTAGCCAACCGTATACTTTGGTGTAATGACCAGAATAATCAGAAAGCTTATCTATTAGGTTTCCTTCTGTAGTGTGCCCTTACAGGGGTTCCATCTTCTCGATAATAAGTATCAATATATATATAATCACTTTGATTAGAAATATTCTCATATTCTTTTATTGAAACTGTTTTTTTGGTAGCAACTCGTTTAACAGATGGTTGTGGTGTTTTATAGGCGGGGCTAGTAGATTGCGCTCGATTAGTCTGGGAAAGATTTTTTATTTGTTCCTTTAAGCTAGTTATTTCATTAGATAGTGTCTGGCATTGTATTTGCAACTCTGAGTTCTGAGAATTTAATTGAGACTTTTCGCGTTGTAAATTCTTAACGTTAGATTCCTTGCTTCGGGCGTAATCACTGATATCTTGAATTCTTTTCTGTAAATCTGATTTCTGTTGATTCAGTTGAGACAATTGATTTTCTAAGTAACTAACTTGAGCTTGTTTTTGTCGATCAATGTCTTTTGAATTCTGAATATCTCTTTGTAAATTAGATATTGAATTTTGCAAGCTATCTATTTGAGCTTGTTTTTTTTGAGCTGACTCTGTTAAATCTTGGGTGTTCTTTCGTAAAACAGCTATATCAGCATCACGCTCAGATATAGCTTTATGTAGAGCAGAGATATTTTTAGTAAGATTAGAAATTTCCTGTATACGCTTATTTAAATTGTTAGTATTCTCTTGTCTACTTCTAAGTAAACTGTTAAATTGGTCAGATAAAAGACTGATTCGAGAACGTAACTCGTTAATGAGTGCTTGATAACTACTATCAGTTCTAGACCTGTCAGATCCTAAAACCAGTTTTGCTGATAAAACCTTGATTAAATCATCAATCTTATAAGCAAGACGAAGACGATATGGACTAATCTGATTAGCGTTTTGTGCTATTTCTACAGCTATTCTTTCAATTACTTCTGAAAGAATAAATTCTGAGGGTTGCTTGCTTCTTGCAAAAAGAACTAGATTAGTTACAATTTTATCGAGTCGTTCATAATCCTTTTCAGCCTGACTAGCTAAAAGAGAACGAACAACATTTTGTATACCTGCAAAAATTTGGTATCTTTTAGGTTTTCTAGGTTCTAATTCTTGGAGAATTTCGCTTCGTTTATACTCTAATGCCTCAAGTGTCCTTGCAATTTTTTCAGGATTTGCAGTAGGATCTTCACCAAAACGTTCTAAGACTCCTTCGTAAAGCCAAGCTTGAGACTCTAACTTATTCAGCTTTTGAACTTGCTGTTGATTATCTGGTTGAGAGAATATATCTGTTTTTTGTAACTTTTGTTGTAAGCTGTTAATCCTTGCTGAAATAGTACCTTTGAAACAAGCAAGCAATAACTCCAAGGCTTGACCAAAAGGAAAAGAATAGTCAGCCAACCAACCAAATAAAACCCAGAAAACTAGAGAGCCTATCAGAAATACGACTACTTTAACGTAGTTGCAAAACCTCTTAAGTAAGTTTCTATTGGCTTCCAGGTCTGAACTTTGTAGGTCAAAGTAAAACTGATTAACGAAAAAGTTGCTTACCTATTTGTTGACCTATTACCGTACCAGGATTGTTATTAACGTTGAGGTTTACACCTGATTGAGTATTCTGAGAGACATTAGAGGTATTCTGTATCTGCTGGTACTGAGTAACTAGTCTCTCTAAGTCCTCTTGAAATGTCTTGTCAGATTCAGCTTCACTCACAAGCGCAGCTTCTAAAAGCTTTGGTTCTTGTTTAGCCTTCTCAAGCTGAAGTCTCCCTTGAAATCTTGCTTTCAAGAAATCTAAGACATCTGTTCCAGCTTTCTCTAAAGCACCACCTGTAGCTTTATCAAGTGCATAAAGTACTATATTCACTGCTTGCAAAGCCAGCACAGATAAATCCATGTCTGTAGTAATCCTGATTTAAGCTCTATCAATTTATAGCACATTGCTAGTCGCCCACAGCAAACAGAGTTAAAAAGTGATTGTACCGACCGACAATGCAATCGCAAGTTAATCAACCTAATTGAGTTTAAACACAGGCGATCGCCGATCGTATGATTGAACTTTCATAGTTTCGGCGATCGCCATATCTACAGCAGCTTGTCTAAGGTAATTGGCAAATCGCGGACGCGCTTACCGGTGGCATGATAGACAGCATTAGCGATCGCCGCCGCAGTGCCGGTAATGCCAATTTCACCAATTCCTTTGACACCAAGCGGGTTGATATGTGGATCTTGTTCATCGACAAACAACACTTCAATATCAGGAACATCTGCATTCACTGGTACGTGATACTCAGCTAAATCATGGTTGACAACGCGTCCTCGGTTGGGGTCTGTTAGCGTATGTTCCATTAACGCCATGCCAATGCCATAAATAATCCCACCGATCAGCTGACTGTTGGCTGTTTTAGCGTTGAGGATGCGTCCTACGCCAAAAGTTCCCACCCAGCGCGTTATTCGCACTTCGCCTAAATCAGGCTCAACGCGTACTTCGGCAAACTGCGCTCCAAATGAGTGCATTGAGAACTTCTTTTGTTCCTCTCCAGGCTTGGCATCTGCACGCGCTTCGAGCATTTTCATCCCATGTCGTGCCAAGATTGCCTGATATGTTTCGCTAGCGGAGGATTTATTTTTTAAGAAAAAGCTGCCATCTTGAGCAATCACATCCTCAGCCTTTGAACTATAAAGCGGCGATTTTTGATCGGCAAGTGCTAGTTGCAAAAGCTGACTGCGTGCTTGATTTCCCGCTAAATGCACGGCTGAACTGACACTGGCGGCAGTTTGGGAACCACCAGAAATGGGGGTTTCTGGCATCTTGGTATCACCTAGTTCAAACCGCACTTTCTCAACTGGTAAACCGAGTGCTTCAGCTGCAACTTGAGTCATCACAGTATAAGTTCCCGTACCAATATCTTGCGAACCGCTTCGCACCACGGCTGTACCATCTGCCATAATTTGAGCGATCGCTGATGCTGGGGAACGGTTGGTAGGATAAGTAGCTGTCGCCATACCCCAACCAATCAAATAATTACCATCTCGCATCGAACGGGGCTGAGGATTGCGCTTTTGCCAGCCAAACTTTTCTGCCCCCAATTTGTAACACTCTCTCAGTGACTTGCTCGACCAAGGTATTTCTTTACTAGGATCGACTTCAGCATAGTTACGCAAACGCAACTCTACCGGATCGATATTGAGTGCATAAGCCAGTTCGTCCATTGCCGATTCTAAGGCAAACGACCCAGAAGCTTCGCCTGGGGCCCGCATATAGGTTGGTGTTCCTTGATCGACCTGAACCAGATGGTGGCTAGTTTCGATATTCGGGCTAGCGTAGAGCATTCGGGCGCTTTTACCAACAGGTTCGATAAATTCATCGAAAGTTGAAGTTTGCGAAATCCCGGTATGTCGCAAAGCAGTCAATTTGCCATCGCGGGTTGCGCCGAGAGAAACTTGTTGAATTGTCTCCGGTCGAAAGCCCACAGGCCCATACATCTGTATCCGTCCCAGAACTAATTTCACTGGGCGATTAACCTGTCGTGCTGCCATCGCCGCTAGCGGGACGTGCGACCAAGCCGACCCTTTGCAACCGAAGCCACCACCCACAAAGTAAGACATAATGCGAACTTTCTCAGGCTCAATTCCTAATACCCCTGCAACTTTTTGTTGAGCCTGAAAGATGCCCTGAGTTGCGTCATACAGCAGCAGTTCATCGCCTTGCCAAACTGCTGTTGTAGCATGAGGCTCCATCGGATTGTGATTTTCGACTGGCGTGGTATAAGTTTGCTCGACGCGGACAGCTGCCGCCGCTAGTCCCTGGCTGAGATTGCCATGCTCTAAATCGGGCGGTTCCTCTCTAGGGATTTTACCTTTAGGCAAGTATGCCTTAGCGAGATTGTCCCGCATATTAATGGTTGGTTTCTCTTCGTCATAGCGAACTTGTACCAGGGAGGCAGCATACATCGCTCGTTCAAAGGTATCGGCAACCACAACACCAATATGCTGACCGCTATACAGCACAATGTTATCTTGCAGGACTTGCAGCTTGCGACCGCCGCCCTTTTCTCCAGAAGCTTTGGGCGCGTTGAGGTGGGTAATTACTGCTAATACACCCGGTACTTGTTCCGCCGCCTTGGTATCGATTTGGGCTATTTTACCTTTGGCGATCGCACTTTGAATTGTCAC
Organism: Nostoc sp. DedQUE08; assembly: GCF_034530895.1. NCBI lineage: Bacteria > Bacillati > Cyanobacteriota > Cyanophyceae > Nostocales > Nostocaceae > Nostoc > Nostoc sp. DedQUE08. The sequence goes on along the minus strand of NZ_JAVRCD010000003.1, from coordinate 104,574 downwards.
GCCATAAGTCATTTTGGCGACCGGAAACTCAGCCGCGTAACGTGCGCCACCAGTCACCTTCAGGTATCCATCAACTCGATTTAGCGGTTTGCCGACAACTATATTTTTATCCCCAGTATTCATGCCATCCCTCCCACTGTTGTCAGCGCCTTAACAATTGTGCGTTTAGCCAGTTCGACTTTAAAGCCGTTGTATTTTTGAGGTTTAGCACCGGCGATCGCAGCCAATGCTGCTGCTTGAAATGTTGCTTGGTTTGCCGGCTTGTTCAAAAGTATTTTTTCCGCTTCCAAGGCACGCCAGGGCTTTGTGCCAACGCCACCAAGGGCAATGCGTGCCGAGCGAATAATTCCATTTTGAATATCTAATGCTGCTGCAACCGATGTCATCGCAAAGGCATAGGAGGCGCGATCGCGAACTTTTAAATAGTGCGATCGCCTTGCGAAGTTTAAAGCAGGTAAATCAACGGCAACAATTAACTCTCCGTGTTCTAAAACCGTCTCCCTTTCTGGCGTTTCGCCAGGTAGAAGATGAAAATCTACCAGCGGGATACTGCGCTCTCCTCTCGGCCCGCGGGTTTGCACAACGGCATCGAGTGCCACCATTGCCACAGCCATATCAGAAGGATGGGTGGCAATACAGCGATCGCTACCGCCAAGAATTGCATGGATGCGGTTATAACCCTCAATTGCCGGACAACCTGAACCAGGAACGCGTTTATTGCAGGGGAAAGCGGTATCGCGGAAGTAGTAACACCGAGTACGTTGCAGCAAATTTCCGCCGACACTTGCCATATTTCGCAGTTGCGGTGATGCCCCAGACAGCAACGCCTCTGCCAACACCGGGTAACGCTCCTGAATTATCGGATTATAAGCAACCTCGCTATTGCTTGCCATTGCTCCAATCCGCACACCGTTACCCTGCATTTCTATCTTGCTCAGTGGGAGTGGGTTAATGTCAACCAACTCTCTTGGATTCTGGACATTCAGCTTCATCAAATCGATGAGGCTAGTACCACCAGCGAGATACGAAGCTTGGGCATCTGGAGTAACCAACGCCACGGCATTTTCTGCCTGTCCTGCTTTCTTATAGCTAAACGGCTGCATCTTTTTTTCCCTCTAAGACATCGCGGACAGCAGCCACGATATTTGGATAAGCACCGCAACGGCAGATATTGCCGCTCATCAGTTCGCGAATGTCGGCATCTGATTTAGCGTGTCCCTCGTTCACCAAACCCACCGCCGAACAAATCTGTCCTGGCGTGCAGTAGCCGCACTGAAACGCATCGCGGGCAACAAACGCGGCTTGCATCGGGTGCAGATTATTTCCTTGTTCCAACCCTTCAATAGTTGTAATTTTTGCGTCGGTGTGCATAATTGCAAATGTCAGGCAGGAATTAATTCGTTGCCCATCAACCAGCACCGTGCAAGCACCACACTGGCCATGATCGCAACCTTTTTTAGTACCAATTAATCCTAGATATTCCCGAAGTGCATCAAGTAAGGTAACACGCGGTTCAATTTGCAAACTATGAGGTGTTCCATTCACTTGTAGCGTCACCTTCACAGTTTCAGAAGTGGAAGTTGCCAGCATTGGGGTAGTTTTTTTTACTTGAGTTTCTGCTACAGCTTTCTCTACAAAATTAGCGATCGTAGCCGCTACTGTGCTGAAGACCATCAATTGACCCAGCTTGCGGCGTCTTAAGACAAACCTCATTTGTTCGCTCCATTCTGTTTTTGTTAAAAATATTGAGTAATTATCTATGCTGAAATTATTGATAGAAAACCAGACTTACCAAAAAGCATTTTCTCTAAAAAGACATTGTTAATAGAATACAATTTCGTCTTGTTATGTCTCTCTATCAGAAGATTTATGCCATAAGTCTTATCTAGACCGATCAAATATAGAATTAATATCAAGTCCGGCTAATTAGTTATGATTTTTCCTCGTTCCCAGGCTTCGTCTGGGAATGCATTCATTGAGTCTCTGACTTAATATCTGACTGGAGGCAGAGCCTCTAAATCAGGCATTCCCATGCAGAGCATGGGAACGATAACAACGATAAAACAATGAAAAATCAAGCTTTTTTAGACTTATGTGTACACCGTAGCCTTATAAAGGGGAGGGAACCAAACTTCCTTAATCCCCCCTATATATTGGGGGGATTAAGGGAGGTAAAAATGTGAGAAAAATCATAGCCAAACACTTTTAAAACAACCTCTAAGCTGCAAAGCACAGTAAAAAGGAGAACAATATTCTTGTTCTCCTAAGAATGCTTTATATTCCATGTCATTGAAAGCGGCTATAGGTTTTTAGCGAGCGATCGCAAATCATATCATGTCCGCTTGATTGCTTATTAAACCCGAAGAACCCCACCCCGCCAAAGCTACGCCTTGTCTCCCCTCCCCGCCTGCGGGGAGGGGATTAAGGGGTGGGGTGCAATGACTGTGGAAATCATAACTAATTTATGCGAACATGATATCAGTTTTCGTCTCGCCCGTGAACTTGCGCAGGTGGACTAGTTGCTTCAACAGCAGTAAATGATTCTAAAATTTTATAGGTGTGACTAGCTCCTTTTGCTACTACCCAAGAACTCCCAGGTTCTAGTAAAATCGTTTGCCCTTCAATATGCAATTCTGCACGACCAGTAATTACATAACCAACAGTTTCATATTCTCTTGCTGTTGGCTCTTTAGGTTCGTTCGGTTCCTCATTTTCCCATAGGCGCATGGAAATGGTTTTGCCAGATGCAAGATATTTCTGACCAAGTTGGCCTTTAGGAGAATTGCTAGAGTCTACTTTGATAACGGTTGTATCAGACATATTTTTTGCCTCTTTTACTTTTAAACTTTGATTGTTTTGCCAGTGCGAGCTGCCTGGTAAATTAGTTGCATCAGCCTGACATCTTGCAAGCCTTCTTCTCCAGGAGTTTTGGGCTGTTTATTCGCCATGATGGACTCGGACAAATGATCCATCTCTAGGGCGAATTGGTTCTTTTCCTGAATATTCTGTTCTTCACTGCTGTTTTTGCGTTTGATTGTCAAGCGATGTTGGTAGTAGTCGGTAGCTGGATCTAACTCTAAGACTGCATCTGAACCAAAAACTTGGATACGCTTGGTATCTGCATAGCCGTAGCTTGACGTGCAGTTAGCAAGCACACCACTAGGAAAACGCAAAACGAAGTTGACATTTTCCTCAACTTCCCGAAAGCGGGGGTCGCCAGGGGTGCTGTACATCATGGCGCTAATTTCTTGTGGTTCCTCGCCTGTAATGTATCTAGCAGCATTCAAGCTGTAGATGCCTATGTCATAAAGAGAACCGCCGCCAGCTAGTTTTTTTTGTGCCCGCCAACGATCTGCGGGATCTTTGGGGTCGAGGTTGCGTCCGTGGTCAGAGGTTATGGTTTTTAGTTTACCGAGTTTGCCGCTTTGTGCAAGTTCGATCGCAGCCAGGTTGTAAGGTTCATATTGAGCGCGGTAAGCAATCATCAATTTGCGATCGCCTTTTTTGGCAGCATCAATCATTGCTTGGCATTCCTCGACAGTAATAGCCATTGGCTTTTCGCACATGATATGCTTACCAGCTTGGGCACCACGAATACTGTATTCGGCGTGTAACGCATTAGGTAAAATGATATAAATAACATCAACCTCCGGGTTATTGCGGATGGTGTCGTAGTTCTGGTAATTGTAGATATTTTTCGAGTTAACCCCGTATTGCTGGGCTATGCCTTCAGCTTTGGCGCGATCGCCACTGACTAGTGCTACCAACTTTGAACGCTTACATTCACCAAACGACGGAATAATCTGTTGCGTAGCAAATTTTCCCAAGCCAACAATAGCCCATCCTAACTTTTTTTCAGGAGGCATAGATGGTTCTTTGCCTGGTGCTGGCCCAGCTTGGGCTAAGGTACGATTAGGTTTAAAAATAGTACCTGCTACCCCAAAAGTACTGAGTGTAATTAACCCAAAACCTGCTTTGTGTAATATAGTACGACGCGTAAATTGTGATTTTAGTAAATCAAACATGGAAGGTTAGCTATTGGGGATTGGGCAAGGGGCATTTGTACTGCCCTTCAACTACGCTCAGGAACCGCGACTTGTACTGAGCGTAGTCGAAGTATGGGGCATTGGGCATTGGGCATTGGGATACTCTTGCCCATTCCCTATTCCCTACTCCCCACTCCCTATTAAGGTTTGAGTACAACTTTGATGCAGTTATCTTTCTTGTGTTTAAAAATCTCGTAGCCGTGGGGCGCTTGTTCTAGAGGTAAAGTGTGAGTGATGATAAATGTTGGATCGATATCACCGTTTTGGATGTGTTCTAGCAAAGGTTTTAGATACTTGTGGACATTCGTTTGTCCCATTTTGAAGGTTAATCCTTTGTTCATGGCAGCACCCATTGGGATTTTATCTAAAAAGCCACCGTACACACCCGCAAGTGATACATGACCACCTTTAGCAGCAGATACTATTACTTGCCGTAATGCCGTCGGACGGTCTGTTTCTAAACGTACTGCTTGCTTTACCTGGTCGTACATCGCCATAAAATCTGTGCCGTGTGCCTCCATTCCTACTGCATCAATGCAAGCATCGGGGCCACGACCGCCAGTCATTTCTTTGAGTGCTTCGCCAATATTCACTTCTTCGTAGTTGAGAACTTCTGCTTTGCCGTATTCTTTAGCCATTTGCAGACGTTCGGGAACGCGGTCAAAAGCGATAACACGTTCCGCACCTAGCATATATGCGCTTCTGATGGCGAATTGTCCGACTGGCCCACAACCCCAAACGGCGACAATATCACCGGGTTTGATGTTGCAGTTCTCAGCTGCCATGTAGCCTGTGGGAAAAATATCTGTTAGAAATAGCACTTGCTCATCCGTTAAACCATCGGGAATTTTGAACAAGCCTACATCGGCAAAAGGTACTCTTGCATACTCTGCTTGACCGCCAGCGTAACCGCCGAATAAATGAGAGTAGCCAAATAGACCTGCTGGCGAATGTCCCATTTGCTTTTCGACTAACCAAGCATTGGGGTTAGAGTTATCGCACAGCGACCATAAATCCCGATTGCAGAAAAAGCAGCTACCGCAAGATATAGTGAAGGGAACAACGACGCGATCGCCTACATTCACATTTTTAACTGCACTTCCAAGTTCTACGACTTCCCCCATAAATTCATGACCAAGGATATCGCCCTTTTGCATGGTGGGAATATAGCCGTCGTAAATATGCAAATCTGAACCGCATATTGCTGTGGAAGTAATTTTAACAATAGCATCACGTGGGTTAAGAATTTTAGGGTCGGGAACTGTTTCCACCCGCACGTCGTTTGCTCCATGCCAGCAAACTGCTTTCATAATTATTTAGTCCTTAGTTATAATTCCTGGATCGTTCGTATCAAGATAAATCCTGGATTTGTCTTAATTTTGAGACGCGATAACTATCGCGTCTCAATAACCGCTAAAAAGTTATTCAAGTATTCGACTCAAGATTTACTAACCCTTTAGCTGCTATCTCTGAGTTAGTTACTAGAAGGAGTGCGATAATAACCTTCTCTACTTCCTTCATATGATGAAGTTTTATCTGCACTTCTGTTTATACTAGGATCAAAAAACTCTTTTGTAGCTTCAGGAGGTTTTTCATCCAAGTTTAATTTTTCGCGGATATTATCAACAGCACCTTTGATTGGATTTTGTGATTTTTGGGTATTATTGATTTGGGTATCGTTTCTAATTTCACCTTGCCCATTTGGCGTTCCTTTGTAATAAGTACCCTCTGGACTTGTAACATCAGCTTGTGCTACATCAACGTAGCTAAAAGCCTGACCCAGTAAAAATATAAATCCTGCTAAGAAAACTACAAGGATTTGAGAAATACGAATATTTCGTAACCAAGAACTTAGTCGATTCATAAACAACCTCAATTGCATTATGTAAGGTGGACAAATTCAAAACACTGAATGACTATTTGCCATTTAGGGTTTAAGAACAACTTTGATACAGTTATCTTTTTTTTGTTGAAAGATGTGGTAGGCGTGGGGTGCTTGTTCTAGAGGCAATTGATGGGTGACAACGAAGGATGGATCGAGTTTTCCATCCAAAACCATCTGCAATAACAAATGCATATATTTCTGTCCATGCATTTGTCCCATTCTGAAGGTTAAGCCTTTATTAAAGGCTGCACCCAATGGTATTTTGTCTACAAAACCACCATAAACACCCATAATTGAAAGAGTCCCGCCTTTACGACAGGCGACCATCATTTCCCGCAGAACGTGGGGACGGTCGGTTTCCAATCTGAGCTTTTGTTTTGTCTGGTCGTAGAAGTCTTCTAAACCAACGCCGTGTGCTTCTAAACCAACAGCATCGATGCAAGCATCGGGGCCACGACCACCAGTCATCTCTTTCAACGCTTCGCCAGCATTAACTTCTTCGTAGTTAATCACTTCTGCTTTGGCAAACTTTTTCGCCATTTCCAGGCGTTCGGGAAAGCGATCTATTGCGATCACTTTTTCGGCTCCCATCATGTAGGCGCTAATCATGGCAAACTGTCCAACAGCACCGCAACCCCAAACGGCTACAGTATCACCCGGTTGGATATCGCATAATTCTGCACCCATATAACCTGTGGGAATAGCGTCGGAGATGAATAACAACATCTCATCCGGCAAATCTGGCGGAACTTTGACGACACCCACATCAGCAAAGGGTACACGGATATATTCGGCTTGTGCGCCTGCATAACCACCCAACATATGGGAGTAGCCATAAATAGCTGAGGTGATATTGCCAAACAATTTTTCTTGAATCCAACCTTTCGGATTGGAGTTATCGCACAATGACCACATATCACGTTGGCAATAATTGCAATTACCACAGCCAATTGTGGAAGGAACAACAACGCGATCGCCTATTTTTAAATTGTTGACTCCTCTGCCAACTTCCACGACTTCCCCCATGAATTCGTGACCAATAATGTCACCCTGTTGCACTGTGGGAATATAGCCGCCATAAATATGTAGATCGGAGCCACAAATCGCCGTGGAAGTAATTTTAATAATTGCATCACGCGGGTTAAGAATTGTCGGATCTGGTACTGTCTCTACCCGCACATCATTAGCACCGTTCCAGCAGACTGCTTTCATAATTATTAATCATTGGGCATTGGGCATTGGGCAAAGGACAAAGAACAAATAACTACTTACGTCCAGAAGGTTGACCTTCAGTTGTGGCGATTTCGCCTGCTTCCATTAGCATTTTGAAGCGGCGCAATTCATCACCAATTTGTTGTTCTGGTTCTTCACCAAAAAGTTTAGCTACGGTAGCTGCCAATGCTCCGCCTGGTGGGTTATACTCCAAAACAACCTTGACTTCCGTGCCGCGATCGCCTGGTGCTTTTTTGAAACGGACAAAACCAGAATTATCAATGTCTGCACCTTCTACTGAAGCCCAAGAAATAAATTCATTTTCCCGGTCTTCGAGAATATCTGCATCCCATTCTACGGTATTATCCAAAGGTGCATTGGCAATCCAATGAGAACGTTTTTCGTTGTACACCTTGACAGATTTGAGATGCTTCATAAAGGTGGGCAAATTCTCAAAGTCGTGCCAAAAGCGATACAATTCTTCTGCCGATTTATTGATAGTTACCGTCTTTTCAACTTTGATCGGCTGGTTTAGACCTATTGCTTCCTGTGCTTTCTGGATTGTGCTTTGCTTGGTTGCACCTTGATAAACCAAACCACCACCAGCTAAAGCCGTCAGCGCTCCTCGCAATGAACCTTGTCTTAAACCCATCAGCACCATCGCACCGCCACCGATAAGGGAAGCCCAACGCTCTACTTCACTAGCCTCTGGCTGGTTTGTACTTGATTTATCCCCTGATGTTGAAGTCACTTTTTATATCTCCATTACTGTAAATTCACCATAGAGGCGCAAATACCCTCTTCTTTCTTATGTGTTATTTGCGCCTTTTCGGTAGCCATCTACGTTCAAAAAACCTTACATTGACACAGCAGCCCCTGTTGTCGGCTTAGGAGGCTGAATCTGAGCGCCTATCCGCGCTCGATATAGTTCTACCAATCGTTGCTCATATTTCGATGAATCTTGGTAAATTTGTTTGAAAATAGCTGTTGCTACTGGGTCAGTGTACATTGCACACAAATTGCCAATATCGCCGATACCGGTTTGCACATCACCTAGAGCAGAACGTAACTGATATATATCATCACTTCCTGTCATGGCAGTTTTCACTTTGGCATACTGATTGGCAATATTTGCCCCTAAAGAGGGTTTTTCACCCAATCGGTCAAGATAAGTTTCTAGTTTTTCAATGTGGCGCTGTTTATGAGCAATTATTTCTTGGAAAACTGATTTTACTTCGTTATCTGATTCCTTTTCAAAGTAGTTCTCAAATGCTTCTAAAGAATAACGTTCACCAGCAAGAGCAGTATTTAAACCTTTGGCAATATCACCTTTAGTTGAGCCACCCCAAGCATCAGCCAACTTCCACCATTCAGCACTTGTGTCTTTTTCATTTGGCAATGCAGCATCTTTGCCACCATAACCCAAACGGCTTAAAATAGCTGTAGTGAAAATTGGCAAGTCTCCGGGTTCACGAGATGTAATCAAATTTCCGTCAACTACCACTGGCTCATCTAGATAATTTGCGCCAGCGTTAATCATGTCTTTGGCAATAGCGCTAAAACTAGTGGCTTGCTTACCTTTGAGCAAGTCACCTTCAATCAAAACTTGTGGGCCGTGACAAACAGCAGCGACTAATTTTCCTTGTTGTATAGCTTCTTGGACAAAGCGGACTGTGTTGATGTTTCGCCGCATTTGATCGGGAGCCATCCCACCGGGAATCACCACTGCATCGAATTGGGCTGCGATCGCTTCCGTTGTGGTACCATCGGCTTGTATGCTAAGTTTGCCGCGTTTCCCCTTATATTTTTCATTCATTCGGGAACCAAGGACTACTACCTCTATTCCTGCTTGTTTCAATCCATTATATGGAACTGTAAATTCTGCATCCTCTACTGCTTGTTCAATGAGGATAGCAACTTTTTTCTTACCGGAGTTATTGTTATGTTCAGTCATAAAATGGTATTACGTTTGTATTCTCTAGTCTTTAACTAACTACAACAAAAGTTAAATAAACAGATTATTTTTTGAATAAATAATCTTGAATTACTTATCATATTATCTGCCTTCACTACTCAAATAAGTTTGAGTATTCAATTGGTTATTTAGCATTCAGATATTTAAAAAGTATGAAAACGAGTTAAAATGCTAAACTTATCATCAAAATTTTATTTTGGTTGCCTATTTTTGCCAAACAAGAAATAGTTATGAGTGAAAAGTTCGCCAATGAATAATTTTGGTTTGATAACTTATAACTCATAACTTCAACTACAAGTTCCTTGACCATGAATTCATAGCTACAATCTTATGGCGCGATCGCTAGTTTAGCTTCGTACCCAGGGGATAGATTATTTTCTTAGCTATACACCTCTAGTTAGACAAATTGCTGACAAGAAAACGTTATTGTGAGAATGCAGAAAAGAGCTAGGATCATGGCAGAAAAAAATCATAATGACAAAATTAAAAGTAATGATTTGCCACAAGAGATTACCGAATCCTACGGTACTGGTGTAAAAGACTTGCCGGGATACAACATTGGCGGACGCTCAATAAAAGCAGAAAGAGACGAGTACACAGAAACTAGTCCTGAACTGACTGGTGGGGATGTTGATGCTTATTGGCAAGATGCAGATGCAGTTGGAGATGAAGCTGTTGGTGGTAGTACTTCCACTCCCGATCAAAATGTCACAGAGGACTTAGAAGCAGCAGTGGGGCTAGAAATGGCTGATTCTGAATTTCTGCATACCAACGATATTTTAGAGGATCGTGATGGCGATCGCTGGGAGTTAGATCCAAAATCTTCTGAAGATTATCAAGACCGAAGAGAATAACTACCAATTACAAGAAGCAACCAAATTAGCCACTATCTCAACTAGTTCTTCTGGAGCGATCGGTTTAGATATATGAGTGTCAAAGCCAGCTTCCAAAGCACGGATACGAGCCTCACTATCAGCAAAGGCTGTTAAAGCAATAGCCGGGACTCGTCCACAATTATTTGCTTTGAGCGCACGGAATTTGGAAATGAAAGTGTAGCCATCCTCCCCAGGCAACCCGATATCACTAATTAAAACATCGGGTTGCAATTCAGACAATACATTGCGTGCATCTGCTGCTGATATCACTGCTATAACTGTTGCTCCATCCATTTCCAAGACAGTAGTGATAAAAAAGCGAGTATCATCATCATCCTCAACTACCAAGATATCTAAACCAGTAAGAGTTCCAGAAGTTTGCATAATAAATGACATTTTATTTATCCTTACTTGCTATATTCGTAATTCGTAATTAAGAGAGTACAGAGCAAGCAGTGATTACAACTACGAATTACGTTAGCGAGTCCGCAAGCGTCATTATCAATTACGAATTATTATGACTTTTATACCCATTAGAGCTTCTTTTAGAGCAGATTTTAGATTTACAAAAGTAGATTGATGTGTTCAGAATATTGATGAGATACCGAAGCAGGCTCTTTTAACAAAAAATGATTTAATACCATAATTTCAAACATATAGCTTGATGGTTACTACTCCTTTATCTATTTTCCTACTGGAAGACCACTTCGCACAAATGAAATTCAAGTGTCGTTAGAAAAGTCCTCACTTATCTTGATTTTCAGCATAATTCAAAATTCAAGAGTCAGGAGCGATGCCCTGAGTCTGCTGTTCGCGGAGCGTCTGAACAAGAGGGTTTAAAACCCTTATTAAATCAAACGCGAACAGCGTCTCTAAAAGAGAAGATTTAGTCGTTTTCAATCAACGGCGGGTTTGTAGCGAGATCCCGCAGGGTATGCCCCACTCGTAGCGCGCCCATAGTCAAAGGCGGGCAAGATGCCCACTCTACAAGATTGGATAATTTATTTCTTGGAAGTCCCTTAAAAGATATATTTATGTTTATGTAGGTTGGGTAGAGTGAAACGCAACCCAACATTACCACCTTATTTATATGTTGGGTTACGCTATCGCTGCATCCAACCTACAAAACTACGGTTCTCAAGGTAGACAAGGTTTAGGAATTAGTGAGTTGAAGTAAAGCTATCCGTTTCAATCGAGGATAAAAATGATAAGGGCTGACTCATATTAGCAGCAAAGCCTAAAATTCCTGGATCTCGATGTTCGTAAAGTAACTGGCCTTTGGTATCAAACAGAAAAGTTCCACCACGCTGAGTTAAGTAGGCAGAATTAGGTACATAAGTATGCCAATTGCTGAGAACTTCAACCATATTCCGTAGCCGTAGAGTAGCCAATTCAAAGGGACGTTGAAACCCACTTCCGCCAGCTAATTGGAAAAACGAGCCTTTAAAAGCAGGTAAAGGAGTACCTTGAATAACTTCATCATCTTCAATAAGTTGAGGGGCTTGACGATCTCCCCTGTATCCCCGAAAAACTTCTTTTAGCGTTCCAGGACTTCCAAAGCCTGCACACATTAACACTAGATTTAGCCAAGCTTTGTGAGCAGGGGAAAGTCCAGGGAGAGGAAAATTGAGACCTGAATAAAGTTTGAGTTGGTGATGTAGTTCTCCATTAGGTTCAACAAATAAATTTTCCGGTGGAAATCCTGTATATTCACAAAATCTTATTCCAGAGGCGCGATTACCAATTCCCACTGCACGAATAGCGAGTTTTTCATCTGACAATTTTTTAGCTTCGCGCTGTAACCACCACGCATATTCAAGACTATCAAAATCCCCAAGTTGGGGCCAGACTAAAACCAGGGTATATGAGGCAGGCTCGCAATTTTCTAGTAGGGGGCGGATCATGCCATCACTAACACGCTGAAGTCCTGTCCGATGGAGGATAGTGTAAGGATTCATGACAAATGATTACTCGGATATCTGGGGTATCAGTGACACAGGATGTACTAAAGCATTAATATGCCATCATCTCAGGTTTGTGAATATTTTGTTATACTAGTTAACGGAAGTTCATATTTAGTTTGATACCGCTAAGTAAGGCAATACTTAGTAGGTCGCTTGATGAGTATATTACTACTAACAGCAGCTAAATATGAAAGCTTCTTCTAAAGATTGTCAACATTGACCGATAAGTAATCCCATCTACTACACCATAAGCATTTACTGACACCCCAGCCATTCTCTGTCTTGCCTAAATTCCCGGTATATTGGCGAGTCACGTAATCTGTTGATTTTCCCTTTTTCTTGTCTCCTGTTTTGTCAATACATAAAATTATTTCTCTTTCTCCAATCAACATTTTTGTTAACCACAGCCTCATTTCTTTTAATTTTTTGATATTCCACAGTGCATCTCTGGTAAAAATGATGACGGGAATTGACCATCTTTTAATCCTGCTGTTTTCGCTATCTCTGGTAGCGATTTGGCTCGGATTTCTGATAACATTCTCAAGTGTAAATACTTGAATGCCTCAAAATGTCTCACATCCTCAAATATTGAATAATAGTGTTGACAATAGTTATCTATGAAGCCGACTGTATTTACTGCTTCCCTGCGCTACGTAACCATCAGAGTTACTTACTGTTTCGGTTTTTCTTCCTGATTATACTCTCCCCGTAGTAACAAAAGAGGGATTAGTAATAATAGAATTTTTAACAGAGTCTATCAAAAATTAAAGAGGTTGATAGTCAAAGTAGGTATTTTTTGAGCGCTATTGATTGCCATGTTTATCTTCAATAAAAAATATTTTTACCTGACACTTTTACTATTTTTAATAGAGGTATGTATTGCAGTTTTTATAAATGATAGTTTTATTCGTCCTTTTATCGGTGATGTTTTAGTAGTTATATTAATTTATTGCTTTGTCAAAGCTTTTTGGAATATACACTCATCGATAGTCGCTTTATCAGTTTTTGCCTTTTCTTGTGCAATTGAGATTCTGCAATATTTTAATTTTGTAAATAATTTAGGATTACAAAAATACAAGATTCTGGCTGTTGCTTTGGGAAGTGTATTTGATTGGAAAGATATTATTGCTTATGCAATAGGTATCATAATAGTTCTATGGTTGGAAAATAGGACATGATTACTCGATCGAGTATTTCGCGGCGTTCAATAGGGAGAGTAAATTCACGAATAATATTCTAAATTCCATCATGTCCATCTCCAATACAGGTCAGTATAGGAGCTATGATTTGGCTGTTAACCAAATTAGACTACAAGATTATTTTCTTGGAATGAGGCTGCGTAGGCGCAGCCCGCCGTAGGCATCGCAACCAAGTTAGAAGACGTACAGCTTTATAATCTTTATAATCTTTCTAGTCACAGGGTTGTCCGATTACTCCCTTACCTCATATTTTTGTAACAATCTTTTGGTCTTACTTATTTATTATTTTTGGAAGAATAAAAATTGGGATGCGTTGATTTTCTTCGTTTTATTTGGAGATTATAAGGCATTTCAAAAACTAATTTATTACCCATCACATAGTATTGAAATCGACGTTTAATAATATTGTTACATCTAGAAATAAAATCATAAAAAACGCTCGGTTTTTTTGTGAGTTCTTTCAATGCTAATAACCAATTTCCTTGCTTGAGAGGCAATAAAACTTGATAGTAAGCTAAAGTTCTGTTGTAAACTGCAAGATTATAAGACAGAGCACGCATTAAAGCTGGATTTTTTTCCACAACTTTTTGCTGCATGAAAGAATCAGTAGATATGCAAGATTGATTTAGACGTTTTAATCGGCTTTCACGTACAAGAGAAGAAGAGCGTGAACGGTAGAAATAATAGGCTTCTGGCACTAGAAAAAAGCGAGCGCCATTAATTAAACATTTCATATCAAGCCAAAAGTCCTCAGCTATGCTTAGGCTTTCATCGTACTCAATGCTGTGTTTAACCAAAAATTCTCGTTTGAACAGGGGCTTGCTTAAACCAAGATGTAGTCCTGCTTTTCCATAAACATCAGTTTTTACAAAATAAACGATATCAATTTGGAGAATTTTATCTATATGTTCTCCACTTTCTTGAATCAATGTACTCCAAGGAGATGTTGCACCATCTTTGATAAAATAAACATCATCTGCAATCATATCTGCATTTGCTTGTTCTGCCAGCAACACAAGCTTTTCTAATCTTTCATGAGCATACCAGTCATCTGAATCAAGAACAGCAATCCATTCTCCTTGGGCTGCTTTGATAGCAAGATTACGCGCAGCAGAAACCCCAAGGTTTTGTGGATTAACTATCACTTTGAGACGTTCATCGGTAAAACTCTTTGCAACTTCTACAGTTTTATCAGTTGACCCATCATCGACAACGATAACTTCAAGCTCAGTGAGTGTTTGATTTAAGACTGACTCTATTGCCTTCTTAATATAAACTTCAGTATTGTAGGCAGGGATAATTACAGAGACTTTAGGATTCATCAAACTAAACTCCTGACTAATCGCTATATGCTTAGATTACAATGTTAAAATTCCAATGAAAATTTGTTGAAGTCAAAATTCAGAAGTCAAAATCAAAACACTTAAGGATTCCTTGGCGTTGCCTTAGTGTCTCTGAAAGAGAAGCCTTTCGTAGAGAAAGAGCTTCGTTATCAATCGGGGATTTAGACCCATTAATGAATTCTTGCATCACCAAATTTTCTTGTTTTGTGAGATTCTGAACCCGATGATTCCTCCGCTATTTGTACAGAATTCAGAATAAATTCTGACTTTTGACAAATGTATTCTGTTTAATAATTTATTTTTTCATAGCGTAATCATCAATGGTTTTTACTCATTTATATTGCAGATAGGTGAGACTTATTGGGATTTTCGTTTGAATGAACTACATACACGAGTTGTATAGTAGCACAACTATGACTGCTGTTGTGGAAATTAAAAATTTTGATGATGTACCAGTTGCTGTTGCACGCTTTCGGGAACTTTTATGCATGTTTTTCAGATTTTTATGTGTGTTAATAGCCTGATAATTGATGAATTGAACAAAAAGTAATGTTGGGCACATTTTCCACAGCTGCTTGTGTTTCGTTCCCTTGATGTACATACCATTCAAGAATTTTAACTCGCTTGATTTGTCCTATTTCTAAAGCATAAAGAGTAGCGTAGACGCTTTGCGGCTTGTCGCTAGACATCGCGGCATTACAGAAAATGCAAAATCCCATCCCTTTATCTTTGAGTGCCTTTAAAAAAGTGTTTATTTTGCCTTTTTTGCTCTCTTCGGTGACAGCGCCAATCGTGCCTAATATTCGGTATAGCGACGCGGCGTATAAACCCAGATATTACCATCGCGGCGCTTGATAGTTCGGGTTTTTGTGGAACCAACGAGAATAATTGTCCGCATATCAGCGCTTGCTGGTGTTAACTGCTCAAGTGCGATCGCTTTTACCGTTTGTCCTGGGCGGCCGAGATTCCGGGCCAATACTACTGGTGTATCTGGTGTTCGATGTTGCAGCAAAATATTTCTCGCTTCTGCCAGTTGCCAAGTACGCTCTTTAGAAACAGGATTGTAGAAAGCAATGACAAAATCAGCCTCAGCAGCAGCCGCAATTCGTTGGGCGATCGCAGACCAAGGTTTCAAGATATCGGAGAGGGAAATAGCACAGAAATCATGCCCAAGGGGCGCACCAATGGCTGCTGCTGCTGCCTGCATTGCAGAGATGCCTGGGGCTACATGAATGTCGATACTGTCCCATTCTGGTTTAGCATAGCGATCGCATACCTCAAAAACTGCTGTTGCCATTGCATAGATACCGGGGTCGCCAGATGAAACTACAGCTACATATCGTCCAGATGCAGCCAAATCAAGGGCCATCTTTGCCCGTGCTTCTTCTTCGCGGTTATCAGACTCATGCCGTTGCTTGCCATCAGCCAGAGAACCAACTAAATCTAAATACGTTTTATAACCCACTAAGTCAGTTGCCGACTTGAGTATCTCCTTGACTTCGGGAGACATCCATTGCGAACCACCTGGGCCCGTGCCAATAATCGCTAATTTTCCGCGTGGTTGACCGATGGTGTTGGGGTCGATTGCTTGAGGGGCAATAGCGATCGCAATATCGGGAGATGGAGATAGGGGGGATGTCCCAGTGGCGGCGATCGCTGCGGCTTGGACGGGGCTATAACCTTGTGAAAGTAGACTTTCTAACTGATTTGGGGTAAAAAAGCGAGTGGGCACTTTTAAGGCGCTAGCTACCGCGTGGATTGCGGGATCGGCGGCGGCGGCGATGGGTGCAAATATCCCGGCGACTGATGCTTTTTCTAGTTTGGCATCAGCTAGTAGCTGGTGTACTAAAGCTACTGCATCATCAATCATGCCACTCATTGCGATCGCGATCGTTGCTGGGTGGTAGACAAGACAGTTAGCTTTAGGAATCACCAAACGTTCTGTAACTTGGATGGTCAAATCTCCCTTTGGGTCTATAGGCAGTTTACTATTGCTCAACCAAGGCGCTATTCCTTCTAGCTTGACTTGCGCCCCAGCTAGCAAATCTGAGATAAATTTCTTCGCATCGTCTGGGTTTGCTAAATGGTATCCAGGGGGAGGAGATAACAGCGTTGTGCCCAAACGTAAATCGCCTGTGGTCGTAATTGCAGGTTTGACATCCAGCGCTTCAGCAATGCGGCGTGCCAAATCGTTCACTCCACCAAGTCCGCCCAACAGGGGAACAACAGCACTACCATCTTCAGCCACAGCTAGCACTGGTGGTTCCTGTCGTTTATCCGAGATTACCGGAGCTAGAGTCCTAATTAAAATACCGGCGGCACAAATGCCAATTAGCGGTGTTCCTTGGGTAAATAACTCGCGCAGCGTCTCACCAAAGTTCGTGAAGCTGACATCAACTCCAGATGTGCGACCCTCTAGACCGTATAGCCTCGCCCCTGGTAAGACGCTGATTATCTTGCGTGCTACTGTCACGCTATTTTGACCTAGTACTACAATGGCAGGTGCAACATTCATGATCGTAAGTAGATATCTTGCAAAATTTGATATCCTTCAAATGAAACCATAGATTTAGACATACAGCGACTTTATGCGAGATGCGATCCCAAAAAAAACAATAAGCCCTGACATAATAGCTTCTATTTTTCGTCGATATAAAATCAATAGTAAAGTTATTATGTCTTTTAACAGCTTTTCTGAGGAAACGAAAGCTTATGTATTAGAAGGAGTAGCTTTAGCATCAGATGAAAAACCATGTATTTTGAGCTTTGTAAATTTGAACCATTGGTGCTTAATTACTAATGAAAGATTAATTTGGACAAATTATCAGGAATTTAATATTCTGCATTATGAGACTATTGAAACTGTAGATATAAATAAAGAAAATTTATTACGTTTAGGAGCATCCTTTAAAAGGCAGAATCAAGAAATAAATATAAAAACAGAATCAGGAAAAAACTTTATTGTTAATATAGGCGAAGCAGGTGGAAGTGTCTTTGCTTTATTAAGTGTTCTAGGCTGGGCTGTTGCTAAGAAAAAACACTGGCTTTAGCTGGCATTTGCAATTACCAATTCAACGTCTTCGGGTAGAGAACGTCCTTGTTCTTTGTATTCTTCCTGAATCATTTCAAAAACATAGACAAGTTCAGCACGAGCTTCATCTGGTGTTTGTCCCCAAGCATGACAACCGGAAATCGCTGGTATATATGCGACAAATGTACCATTGTTATCAGGACGGATAACAGTGGTGTAGTCTTGTAAAGAATTCATGGGTATAGCCGCAAGTTTGACTTATACCTTCAGTTTACAGCGATATATTAACCCAAGTTGCTGTGCGTCTACGCATTTGGGTAATTAGGGGTGCGATGTCTAGACGATCAGTTAACAGCAAGGCAATGTAGAGGCGATCGCATTCTCTCAAAAAAGTGCGATCGCTTATTAAATTGGACACTAGGGAGCAGGGCGAAAGGGGGAGAATAAAAAATTACCTCTTTCCCCTCTGCCTCTTGTGCCCAATCTCCAGTCTCAACTCAATTAGCTTTACGCTCTTTCAGCACTTGATCTAGCAAGTCTCTAGCAGGTTGTGCTTTAGCCAACGCTACTTGATGGTCATTATAAGCACGAACAAGCCGAGAAAGACTGCTCACACCTGTCTTGAGTTGCTCCAATTCTTCACCAGCAACTAGTTCGCCATCAAGCATCCGCCCAATTAACGGTTTAATATCGCCTACTTCCTGCCGGACTTTTTGGAGCTTTTCTAGAGAACTCAGTAAGGTTTTTAGTGAGTTCAATATGTCGTCAATATCTTGGGCATCCTCCACTGGCTCAGGTGGATTTTCAATTGCGATCGCATTTTTATCTGAAACTGTAGGCAATTCCTCTACAGACGTTTCACTTGTAACCCCATTTGACCGTGCCATCAACGCTTCCTCAAGGAATTTTCCTCAGTGTATCGCTGATTTCAAGTTGCCAAAGATAGTATTGTTATAATTCGTTAAATAAATACTTGTATAAATTCAAGTCTACGTTGCGATCGCGAAAGCAAAGAATTCTTTTAGCTACAGCCAACATATAAACACAGCAATAATGATTGATTTTGAACCTTGGGACAAGTTGTTGCGTCAATATGTCGATCGAGAGGGTCGTGTAAACTATATTGCTTGGAAAACTGAGCAACCTCAAGCGCTAGCTGATTGGTTGTCGAGTCAAAAAAATCTGGCTTTTACATCTAATAGCAACACTTCTGAGCAATTGGCATTGTGGATCAACCTTTACAATGCGTTCACCATTTCGGCAATTTTAGAAAGATACCCACTTGAGTCAATTCGTCCGCGAATCTTAGGCATTCCCAACTGGCTGGCTTTTTTGTGGTTCTTCCAACGTCGTGCTTATTATATATTTGACGAACATTACAGTTTAGCCCAAATAGAGAACCAAATTCTACGGAATCAATTACAGGAGCCACGAATTCATTTTGCAATTGTCTGCGCTTCAGTTGGTTGCCCGTTACTGCGGGCTGGAGCTTATTTTCCTCAACAAGTTACTCAGCAGTTAGATGAAGATACCCGTCGCTTCATTAACAATCCTGAAAAAGTCCGTTATGACTCAAATAGTAAAACGCTCTACTGTAGCAAAATCTTTAAATGGTATCGTCAAGATTTTCTTAAGGTCAAATCCTCTATTCCAGAATATATCCGCTCCTACCTAGAAACAGACCTGCCAATCAATGCCTCAACGCCGATTTCCTATCTCTACTATGATTGGAGCCTGAATCAGCGAATATCTTGATAAAATTGTTTGAGATAATTTGCATCAACGCCAATTCCCCACAAAAAACCGATATAAAGGTAGATTGCGTTTGCTTTCCAGCTACCCCATTTTGCGACGCGACGATCTGAAGAGTGAACAATGCGGTTCACCAGATAAATACGTCCTTTTTTAATCAATCTCAGGCATAAATCTCCATCTTCCATAATCGGTAATGCCTCATCAAATCCGTCGCAATCCCAAAAGTCAGTGCGACGACAAAACATTACCTGATCTCCGAACAACAGGCGCAATCCTCGAAAAAACAGGTGAGGTTTAAATAGCAGTGGTGCATAGTAGGTTTTTAAATAATTATGTAGAGAGATGCCCCAGCGAGTCGTTTGAGATCCACTCATCAGAGAAATGAACCCCCCACAGGCAATGGTTGGTTCGGCTAGAGTTTGCTCTATTACGGTGATTAAGTCATCCGGCACCCAAGTATCTGCATGAAGAAAGCAAAGAATATCTCCAGTTGCAACCGATGCTCCGTAATTCATCTGAATAGAACGCCCACGCTGTTCAGATGAGAGAACTTGTACGCATAGCGACTGATTGAATGACCCAAAGCATTGCTTTGCAACTGCCACTGTCTCATCTTCGCTGCCACCATCTACTACTATCACTTCAAAAGCAGGCGGATTAAGTAAAGTTAATTGGGCTAATGTACGCCCTAAGCTAACTGCTTCGTTTAAAGTAGGAATGACAATCGAAACTTGAGACATGCAGTATAAGTAGTTTTATCGTTGCTTTTATTCTACTTACTTAATGTTGACAAGCTCTTATATCATGTTCGCATAATTAGTTATGATTTCCACAGTCATTGCACCCCACACGCCAGATGCTCCACTTGGGGAGACCCCAAGACCGCACTGGCTCCCCTTAATCCCCTCCCCGCTCTTCGGGAGGGGAGACGAAGTGTAGCTTTGGCGGGGTAGGGTTCTTTGGGTTTAATAAGTAATGAAGCGAACATGATATTAGTCCAAAGGTCAATACTCCTGAGCATGGTAAATAGTTTTTAGCAGTTTTCCCCAGATTGCATTGTAAGGATGTACAACCTTTGTCGGATGCCTATTTTGAAAGATAGGCCTGTCTTCGTTTGCCCACTGAAAAATCCCACCACTCAAGTTATAAATGCACTTCATCCCGGCTTCATCAAGTTTTTGGGCTAATTTTGCACTCCGATAGCCAACAGCACAGTACACAACAATTGGTCTATCTTGGAAAATTGCAACTGCTGCTAAGTCCTCTGTGAGAGGATCTATGCGTACTGCTGTTTCGATATGACTAACTGCATACTCAGCTTGACTTCGTGCATCTAGCACTAATGGACGAGGCTTTGCAGAATCTGATAGTAATTGAGCTAATTGGTTGCAATCAATTTCCTCAACAGTAGGAAACTGAAATCTAATCAGAAGTTTAAGAAAGTTAAACGTGAGCGATCGCACTTGTGAAAAGACTCTTTGGTTGAGAAACAATACTTCTAATAGGAAAAAACTAGCAAAAAACAGGCGATCGCATTGGCATCAACTCTCCAAAACAAACAGATAACTCATCAAGATTAGCTTATTTGCAAGTAAATATACTTATAATAATTACAGCATTTACTAATCACATGCGATTATTTATGGCAATTCTTCAACTGATTGAACCCGAAGTTAAAAATCTGGGTGGTTTTTCTGCCCGCCGCAGTTTGCCATATCCTAATCGCCAAACGGTTGGGCCGTTTATCTTTTTCGATCATCTTGGGCCGTCCGTTATGCCCCCCAATCAAGGCATCGATGTCCGACCACATCCTCATATTAATCTGGCAACAGTAACTTATTTATTTGATGGTGCTTTGATGCATCGCGATAGTTTGGGTACTGTGCAGGAAATCCAACCAGGTGCAGTTAACTGGATGACAGCAGGAAAGGGGATTGTCCATTCAGAACGCTCACCTGATTTTGACCGTCAGCAAGAAACTACTATTCATGGCATTCAAACCTGGGTTGCCTTACCTGTTGAACACGAAGAAACCGAACCAACATTCATTCACTATCCTGCTGAAATCCTTCCCTCCTGGGAAGAGAATGGCGTTACGATCAAACTTATTGCTGGGCAAGCATTTGGCTATACCTCACCTGTAAAAATTCTCTCACCTATCCTCTATTTAGATGCAGTGTTGTCTGCTAACACCCACTTCACTATCCCTACAGATTATTCACAAAGGGCAGTATACAGTGTCACAGAGGGATTGAGGATTAATGGTGAACCGATGGAGCAATATCGTCTCGCTATTCTAGAGTCAGGCGATCGGGTTGAGGTTTCTGCTACAGCTGCTGCTCGATGTATTATTATTGGCGGTGAGCCGTTAGGTACACGCTACAAATGGTGGAATTTTGTCTCTAGCCGACCAGAGCGAATAGAGCAAGCGAAAGCTGATTGGCGCGACTATCGCTTTGCTAGGGTGCCAGATGAAACGGAGTTTATTCCACTGCCAGAAGTGGTAACAGAAGCTAATCCTTTTTCATAAGTGTGTCACACTTGGACACTCACTACCTTGCTTCAGGATGCCCAAGTTTAAGAGGTATTTGAATATAAAGTGAGTCTTTGGCGTAAACTGACCCAGTGGCTACCATGTTCTAACCAATAGAGTCAGAAAAAAATCACTATTAACCCAAGTTGCTAGTTACTCTTATGGGCGATCGCTTTGGGACAATTCCCCTCTGCCCCTCTGCTCCTCTGCCCCTAGAGCGGTCTTAATGATAAGTCTTTAACCAAACACGATCTCACTGGACAAGAGGGAGCAAATTGTTGAAACTCAGCGTCAGGAGTAGATAATTCAACTAAAGTTTTAGGTGTAAATAGATGCACAATGGTTTTAGGAGTAAACTGCCACTACTGCTGACATTCTGCTTATTTACTAGCTTTTTGCCTGCCTCTGGTTCAGTTTTATGTCCAGCCGTTGCCTCTGATGAATACTATAAAATAGCTAGAAATTATGGCAGAGATGGACGCGCCGGAACCGATGGGCGATCGGGTAGAGATGGTAGCAGCGGTGAAAACCAAAATATTTTTGTCAATGGTTCACCTGTAAATCTTGACTTGTCGGGTAAAGATGGTGAAGACGGGGAAGACGGTGAAGATGGTTATCAACCTGACTGTGGTTCCCAACGCGGCGATCGCGTCAGCCATGATATAAACGCACCAGATGGTGGTAGTGGCGGTAATGGTGGCAAAGGAGGAGATGGGGGAAATGGTGGTTCTTTGACAGTGTATTACAGCAATTTAGCAGACTTACGGAATATTTCTGTTCGGGCAACTAGTGGCGAAGGTGGGCGCGGCGGTAGAGGCGGTGACGGTACGGAAGGTTGTAACTGTCACAGACGAAGATGGGAAGTAAAAACCTGCGAGGGAACTCCTGGTAGCCCTGATTACAAGTGTACTGAAAAGGTTTATCGATGTAGCGATGGTAGCGATGGGCGAGATGGCAGCGATGGTAGCGATGGTAGCCAAGGGCGCTTAGGAACTTTGAGTATTGTCAATAGCAAGGAACCTTTGGCAGCTGATACTCCAACTGTGCAGCTAGCAATGTCAGAACTGATAAACAAACAGTTTCAACTCTCGAAGAATAAGTGGAATCAACGCATAGGGGCAGCTTCTCTACTTGCGCCTGGTTCTGCGATCGCCGATGATTATCGAGAGTTTGAACAGCGTCTAGAAGAGGCTTTTCAAATAGATTGGCAAGAAAGACAACCTATTACCAGCTTTGGCAATCAAACCGTAACACTAAATTTAACTGATAACAAACAAGTAGAAATTAATTTTTCTGAGGAATTATGGGTTGAAGGTAACAGCAAAAGTGAGGCTAACTTGACAACATTTACCGTTAACCATGCCATTCCCAAAAAAGATGTCACCCGGTTAGCTGTAGCAGAGTTTGCCGATGCCGGACAAAATCTCAACTTAAAAATAGTTGATTTGGCAGCCAAGTCTGATGCTATTAATACTCAATTTCGCGTGAAATTCCGCGCCCAAGATAGCTCGCACGGTTTTTCTGGCTACAAAACTGAATTTGAAGGGGATATTCCCACCGAACTTGTGACTCGTGACTACAACCGTTTTATTCTAGCTTTGGGCAAGCTCAAAATTCCTGACGAAGCTTTACGCCCTGGTGTCAACGTTGATATTGAAGTCGTAGCAACTCGTTCTTTAGGAATACGTTCTGCCAAGCAAACTATTAGCTGGCAGGGTGCAATCCGCAAGCCTAGATAAAGAAGAATTCAGAATTCAGAATTCTGAATCAAAACGCTCTCTACAAAAAGCTGCGCGTAGCGTCTACCTTTGGGAGAAGAGAAGGCTAGGCTTTATACCAATTCGCAATTCGCAATGACGCTCGTTCCTCGCTAACGCAATTCGCAATTGAGAAATTTAGATGCAGCAAAGCTTTCAGAGGTTACATCTGTATCAGATTTTTCGTGAAATGGTATTACGCTGCGCTACCTGCCACTCGTACACAATTCATTCTGACTCCTGACACCATTTTGAAAAATGATTGCGACAGATGGATTCACACCAAGCCAGACGCACAAGGCAATTTCCAATCCAAAATCTAAAATCCAAAATCTAAAATGGTATGACTCCTGAATTCTGCTCGATAAAGTTTAAGAAGATTTTTTTCCATCTGAAACCATTTGCGAGAGAATATAGGCTGCGAAATCTAGTAACTGATCCAGCAAAAAGCCAATAATACCGATGTATAATATTTCCTGGATTATATAATCAGTATTGCCAGCTTTATAAGCATCCCAGAGGGTAAAGCCAAGTCCTCTTGGCCCTGTTAACATTTCTGTGGCAATAACGATAAACCAGGCTACCCAAATGCTAACTTTCAAGGCATGAAATATGTGAAAAATAGCTACTCGAAAGTTATTATTCTGTCTCTTGAAATGCCGCATCCCTATTGCTGTATTAATAATCATCGTCCAAAGAGTTCCCACAAAAACTACTACAATAGCAGCCGAGTCGCTCTCTTGAAACGCAATTAGAGCAATAGGTAGCAAAGCGATAGGGGGGATACTATGAGGTATCTGAAATATCAGCCGAAATAGCTGATAAACCATGCTATTTATGCTGATGAAATATCCGATAAAACTACCCAAGACAGCGGCTGGAATATAACCGACAAATAACCGTTGTAGGCTAGCTAAAATGTCTAAAAACATATTATTTTCTCTGCCTCAGTTCTCATGGAAAACATTCGGTATATACTGCGGCAACAACACAAAACAGGGCTGAGAAAAATGTATTTGATTACACATTCTATTTTGTTGCTAAAAGATTTTTTATATCTTCTCCTGTTAATTATTAATTAAAAAACTTAGGTATTATTACGATGCGATCGGAGTAGTACAAAGAAGAGGTAAAGCTTGACTTGACTAAACTTTATCAGAAAAGCAAATTTTAATTAGTAAATTAAATACAATTTCGATAATTTATCAAAGAAGGCAGTTATTGTTATATCTGACGTGCGTAGTTTACCGCACTTCGGCAAGGCTCAGTGACCACCGTAGGCATCGCTCCTTGACTATCTAAGCTGATGCAACGAGCCAAAAAAGTCTTGAACGGTATGTAAAAATCAATTGGATGGGTATTCAAACCCCAACCAATTGTAGACAATTGTAAATAATGACACAGATGGCTAGTTATCTTTAATAAAAGACGCGATCGCCTTTTTTATTGGAGAACCGGAATCGTCTCTGGTATAGTACGTAAGACCTTCCTCAATGAATGCAGAAGTAGTATCTATTAACTGCTGAAGAATCACGGAATTAGTATTATCTATTTCTTCAGTGACTTTTTCCCCTGTAAATTTATTTTTCCGCTCTTCTGGAGGTAAGACAATGCGAGGATCTTTATAAGTCTCTTTTGGTTTGGGTTTAAATGTTTCATTTAAGTCAAACTGAAGACGTAAGTAACGTTTAGACTCATATCCACCCATAATTTGTCGGCAAATCGTACTATCAATCTCAGATGTAGGTTCCATGAAGATGTTAGTAAGATTTTTGATCCAGTCTAAACCTCTCCATTTGCTGATTTGCTTATATTGATATGGTTGACCAGTTTGACCTGTGCCAATAGAAAGGATAGAAATATCTTCTAATCGCAGATTATGTAGTTTATATTGGTGCTTGATTTCTGGAGATACTGAAGACTGGCTAATCCTCATCGCTAAACTCAAAGCTGCCAGAGCAGGGTTATTAGCAGAAACTCCTCCATCAATGTGGGGGAATTCCCAGTCACCAAATTTTTGTTTATCTACAGGTTCTAATTTATATGGTGGAAAAAAAGTAGGTGCTGAGGCAGAAGCGGTACATATTTCCCATAAATAACAGTCATCGTACCATCTGTCTCCTAAATCTGGATGACAATTTGTAAAAAAGGTAGTGTTGCGATATAGCGTATCGTAAGCAAGAATCAAAAGAATGGGTTTTTCGATATCCTTGATTCTTGTGGATTTATAAGCATCTTTGAGTACGCTAGTAATTCCATCATGAGAATATTTAGATGGGGAAAATACATCAATAATTGATTTGATGATGGACGGAAAGTTTTTGTAGCGCTCTTTTATTTCCAGAGGGAATATATCTTTACCTCTATTTTTATACATTTTAATAAGTTCATCACTTTCCTTTCCGGTAGCAATCCCTCCTGCTAATATCGAACCAGTAGACGTACCAGCAACCATGTCAAAATATTCGTGTAAAAACTCTCCTTTTCCCTGATTTCTAATTTCTTGTTCTACTTGTTGAAGTATTCGTGCTGCAACAATTCCACGAATACCGCCACCGTCTAAAGCCAAAATTTTGAAGGACATAGCAATTCTTTTTGATTATTTTTTTGTGGACAAGGATCGTGAGATGAACCACAATACAATTCCATTAGCTTGTTTACTCTTATCCGACTTATCCGATTTATCCGACTGGAAGAATACCTAAGTTTTTTTTTAACGAATTCCCTTCTCTACGAGACACTACCTATAGCTCAATACAGTTCAGTTAACGCCAAAAACCTTAAGTTGTGTAAGTTGGGCTGAGGAACGAAACCCAACACTTTCATAGCTTTGTTGGGTGAAGCAAAGCGCAACCCAACAAAGCAGTTTTCTTAACTGAACTGTATTGACCTATAGCTTGCTTATCTGTAGAGGGCGGTATGCGTAGTATTGGTGTCAACTTAACGTGAAAGCCAGCCTCAAAACCAGCTTTTAAATATTATCTCGTTCCCAGTCTTCGACTGGGAATGCCGTCCTAGAGGCTCCGCCTTGCGCAATACTGTTCGGTTAAGGCAAGAGACGCGATGAATCGCCGTCTCTACAATAGTCAATCTTTCGTCTTGACGGCAATTTATCGCGTCTTTGTGATGATTTATCACATCTTTTGCGATCTAAATAGGTAATCCGATCGCAAAAATGGAGTAGTTATTGAAGATTCAACTTGAAACACTTAGAAATACAGCAAATTTCTACGTTGTGAGGAATATACCTCATGTAGTTGCTGTAAAGTTAAATAAATATTTGCTACAAGAAAGTTAAAGGTTGACCCCGCACTTGCGTATTTACCTGGCCTTTGTCATAAACTATTTCACCGCCGACAATAGTGGTTTTAGCCCAGCCAGTCAGGTTCCAGCCTTCAAAAGGACTCCAATGGCATTTGGTTAAAAGTTCTTCGCGCTGGACTGGGCGGTATGTGTTTAAATCTACAAGCACCAAATCGGCATCGTAACCAGGGGCGATCGCTCCCTTATTCGGAATACCATAAGCCACAGCTACAGCTTTAGACATCCAGTTTACAACTTGAGCCACAGTACACTTGCCCTCCATTGCCGCAGTTAACATCAAAGCGAGGGAAGTTTCCACCCCAGGCATTCCCGAAGGGCTATTGGGATATTCTTGAGCTTTTTCTTCTAAGGTATGTGGCGCGTGATCTGTGGCAATGAAATCAATCACGCCATCGCGCAAAGCTTGCCAGAGAACTTCGTTATCGTGGGGCGATCGCAAAGGTGGATTCATCTGTGCTAATGTGCCAATTGTTTTATATGCACTAGTATTTAATAACAAATGCTGTGGTGTCACCTCTGCTGTCACCCAACTCGGTTTCTCCTGACGCAGCAAATCTGCTTCTTCGGCTGTTGACATATGGAGAATATGCAACCGACGTTGATATTTTTGAGAAAGTTTTAATGCTAGTTGGGTTGCCAGCAACGCCGCTTGATTATCTTGAATTTGCGAGTGAACGGCTGGGTCGTGAATGTTGGCAAATTCTTGGCGGCGTTGGTTGATTCTAGCTTGGTCTTCGGCATGAACGGCAATTAAGCGATCGCCTTTGGCAAATATCGCCTCCAATGCTGTTTCGCCATCAACTAGCAACTGACCATGCATCGACCCCATGAAAATCTTAATTCCCGGTGTTGGCTTTGCTAAGAGCAAATCTGGTAAACTCTCTGCTGTTGCCCCAATAAAAAAGCCATAATTAACTAAGGATTTGTGTGAGGCCCGTTCTAGCTTGTCGTCTAAAGCCTGTTGTGTCGTAGTTAGGGGGCGCGTATTGGGCATTTCTAAAAAAGAAGTGACTCCCCCTTTAGCACAGGCACAACTAGCGGTGAATAAATCTTCCTTGTGTTCTAGTCCAGGTTCCCGGAAATGCACCTGCGGATCGATAACTCCTGGCAACAAAGTTAAGCCTTCTGCGTCAATTTCAGTGGCTAGTGCTGTTTGGGAGATTTCTGGCGCAACTTCGACTATTTGGCGATCGCGCGTCAACACATCCCCAACCATCAGTTCACCATCGGGTAAGATTATGCGAGCTTGGCGAATCAGTAACATTTTTGGCGATGACATAGGGATAACCAAGTTTAAACAGCGAGCTATGTATTACAGAGAACCATGCTTTTAGGTTAAACTTATTCGCGATCGGAGTAACCAATTTTTGCCGCACCTTAAAAAAAAGTTTATTTTTAACAAGAGAGGCAGCAGGAGTTTAATTCCGCCACAAAATCTCCGATTTGGTGGACTGCAATTAGATAAGGTTGAACGCGAAAGCGTCTGTCTTATATAGAAGCCTCATCTAAATTGAAACCTACTCCTGCCCCCTGCCCCCTGCCCCCTCCCTCCTATCTCCTTCCCAATCCACAATCTCAAATTGGTAGTCAAGATGCAAACATAATTAGGAAATTAAAATTTTCCCGTTAAGATTAACAGATAAAGTCTCACTAGGCGAGTTAATTACCTACGTCTTTCGTTAAGTTAAGTAATTTCATGCATAATCAAGTGTCTGATAACAACTCTAGTCAACAACCCGATAATTCCTGGATCGCAGAGCTAGGTAGAACAATTGTATTGAGCATCGTTCTAGCTCTGGGAATTCGTACCTTTGTTGCTGAAGCACGCTGGATTCCTTCTGGCTCAATGGAACCAACTCTGCATGGTACGCCAAACCAGTGGGAGGCAGACAAAATTATTGTCGATAAGTTGAAGTATAAATTTGCTGACCCACAGCGGGGAGATATAGTAGTATTTTCACCTACGAAAGAGCTACAAAAAGAACAATATCAAGATGCTTTTATTAAACGTATAATTGGCTTACCTGGAGAGAAAATACAACTTAAGGATGGCAAAGTCTATATCAACGACAAACCTCTGCCAGAATCTAATTACCTCAGTTCTGGGCAGACTACAGTTATTGATGTTTGCCAATCAGGGCCACAGCCACCTTTTTTGGCCAAACCCCAGACTATACCAACCGATTCATATTTAGTACTGGGTGATAATCGTAACAGTAGTTATGACAGCCGCTGCTGGGGTGTTGTCCCTCGCCAGAATATCATTGGACGTGCTGTAGTTCGCTTCTGGCCTTTAAATCATGTTGGCGGAATCGATAAATCGCCAGTATATCCATAAATTAACAAACAATATTGCTCAAATAGCTCATTAACAAAAGAATTTTAGATTTTAGATTGGGTACTACTAAATCACCAATCTAAAATCCAAAATCCGTGTTGAAAAGTTCAGTTCGCTCTTTGCGAGATACTGCGACTTTTCGCCAAATCTCAAATCCAAATATTTCTATGACCGAAGAGGGAAAAGGGCAAAGGGGCAGGGGGCAGGGGGCAGGGATTGCTCCCCCTGCCCCGAAGCCGTGAAGCAAAGCGGAACATGGGTATCAAGCCCCGTCATAAAGGACGTTCTTGATTGGTCGGAGTATCAAGCTCCGTCCAATCCTCCCCCTTGCTCCCTGCTCCCCTGCCTCTTTTGACGGGTGTCTAAAATGTTTGAATGCGTGAATTTTGAATTTTTAATTCGGAGCGAAGCGACGTGACGCCTTACCTAGCTAAGATTTTACTGTATCCAGTTAAATCACTGGATGGTGTTGAAGTTGAGAACGCTAGAGTTCTTGCCAGTGGCGCACTACAGTATGACCGCGAGTTTGCCCTTTTTGACGAACAAGGTAGATTTGTCAATGGTAAGCGTCATGCTAAAATCCATTTAATAAGGGCACAATTTGCACTCTTAAATAGAACTATCTCGTTGCAAATTCCCGATCGCAACTTACAACAAATTTTTCATCTGGATGAGGAACGGCAAGCATTAGAAGCAACTTTGAGTGATTATTTTGAGTTTGCTGTCACATTAAGACAAAACTCTTTGATGGGTTTTCCTGACGATACACACTCACTTGGCCCAACGGTAATTAGTACGGCCACATTGGCAGAGGTAGCTTCTTGGTTTCCTGGTTTAAGTGTAGATGAAATGCGCCGTCGGATGCGTGCCAACATCGAGGTTGGTGGTGTACCAGCATTTTGGGAAGATCGGCTATTTAGCGAACAAGGTGATTTAGTCTCTTTTCGAGTGGGAGATGTAGACTTTTTTGGGGTTAACCCATGTCAGCGTTGTATAGTTCCAACACGCAATTCTTATTTAGGGGAAGCTTACCCAAACTTTCAAAAAATCTTTACAACCCAGCGACAAGCAACTTTGCCAAATTGGGTTGCTTCATCGCCTTTTAATCACTTTTATCGATTGAGTATCAATACTCAACTGCCGCCATCATCAGCCGAAAAAATTTTACAAATTGGCGATAAAGTAGAAATAATTATATAAAAAAGTTAACAATTTGTCAAAATAAAAAATACAAAGTAAATTTTTTATATTTTTTTTTGTTTCTGCTGTGTATTTGCATAACAATTCTAAAATTGCTGTAATTAAATATAAGTTCTTGTGCAAATCCAGAGGTTTCCAGACCAGAAAATCAACACATCAGCAATTACAAATTAAATTTAGGATTGGGTGCTAATGGCGACCTGAATTTTAGAATGGCATACTGGAGCTTATTGGTTAAATTTCAGTTCATCTGAGAAAATTTGTGGAAATAATTGCCAGATAAAATTGAGCAAATTCAAGTGCGATGGCGTATCCACATAGACGATTTCTATAGTGGACTACTCCTGTGCAAAGTTTGAAAATTAGGCGTTGGAGGAAGTTAGCCAGTCAAACAATTATAAGCATTTCGTACGATTTTATACTAAAAATATAAAATTTTCATAAAGAGCGATGTCTGCCGTAATTATACTTATATAGAATGTAGCTAGCACGGCAAAATGCACCTAGTAGATGCTGGGGAAGAATAAAACTACAATGTTATCCAAACTTCAGCCCGTCAAATCATTTAATCGCTTAGTTGGCAAAGTTTATGCCAAGATGCCCCTGAGATATGTTCTGATTGTGCCCTTTATCTTGCAAATTTGTGGTGCGGTGGGACTTGTGGGCTATCTTTCGTATCAAAACGGGCAAAAAGCGGTAAGTGAGCTTGCTAATCAATTAGAAAATGAAATCTGCGATCGCATTGAACAGCATCTCGATCGCTATTTAACAACTCCAAAGCAAATCAATCAAATCAACTTAGATGCGATTGAGCTAGGTTTGCTCAACCTTTCGGACTTTCAAACCACCGGCAATTACTTTTGGAAACAAATGCAGGTTTTCAATGTTGGCTACAACAGCTTTGCCAATTTCAAAGGTGAGTTTATTGGTGTTGAACGTCTAGATAATGGCCAGCTCTTAATTAATGAAGTTAGCGCCAAGCATGGTGTAGGCAAACTCTATGTTTATCCTACAGACAAGCAAGGAAATCGCCGCCATTTACAGCAAGTCAAAAATTACGATCCTCGCCTAGAAGCTTGGTATACAGATCCAGTTAAGAGAAGCAAACGAGTTTGGAGTCAAATTTATCCATGGGAAGATAAACCAGAAGTTTTATCCATATCTTCCAGCTATCCTGTTTACGATAAAAATCGCAAATTTGTTGGGGTGATTAGTGTTGATTTGCTCTTATCACAAATTAGCAAGTTTTTAACTAAGTTAAAAATCAAAGAGTCGGGTAAAACTTTTATTTTAGAGCGTTCTGGGTATATAGTGGCTTCTTCTACTAGCGAGCCACCATATACGATCGTTAATGGTAAAGGAAAACGTCTATCAGCATTAAATAGTCAAAATTCTTTAATTAAACTCACTACACAGTCTTTGATCGAACGCTTTGGTAGTCTGAAGTTGATTGTGGGGAAGCAACAGCTAAGTTTTACCGCCGATGGAATGCGTTATTTTGTACAGGTAAAAAGCTGGAGGGACGAACTGGGTTTAGATTGGCTAATCGTGGCGGTGATTCCCGAAGGCGAATTTATGGAGCAAATTAATGCCAACACCCGCATCACTATTTTGCTGTGCATAGTTGCTTTTTTAGTGGCTACAAGAATTGGGATTTTGACTGCTCGTTGGATAATTAAACCGATTTCACAATTAAACAGAACGGCAAAGAAAATTGCTGAAGGTGAATGGGAGGAAACACCAAACATTCAGCGTTCCGATGAACTGGGAGAACTAGCTAAATCATTTGAAACTATGGCAAAGCAACTCCAAGCATCCTTTAGTGCTTTAGAAGCAAAGAATGCCCAGATGCAAGTTTTAAATGAGGCACTATCTCATAATCAGAGTCAGCTAACTCAATTTTTAGAAGCCATACCGGTCGGTGTATTTATCATCGATGCTGAGGGTAAACCTTATTATACAAATCAGATTGGGCAGCAAATTCTCGGTCAAGGAGCGATCGCAGAAGTTAAAGTCGAAGAATTATCAGAGATATATCAAGCTTACCTTGCCGGGACAGATCGACTTTACCCCAGCGATCGCTTGCCGATTTTGAGAGCATTGCTTGGGGAAAGCATCAGGGTTGATGATATAGAA
The DNA here is from genome assembly GCF_034530895.1 of Nostoc sp. DedQUE08. NCBI lineage: Bacteria > Bacillati > Cyanobacteriota > Cyanophyceae > Nostocales > Nostocaceae > Nostoc > Nostoc sp. DedQUE08. Next base: position 72,001 of record NZ_JAVRCD010000003.1, on the reverse strand, counting down.
ATTCGCTATTGTGGCAATATTACTCGCATTGAGGTTTTAGGAAAGCCAATTTATGATGAATCAGGGAATGTGGCTTTTGCGATCGCCACATTTTTTGATATCACCCAACGCAAACAAACAGAAAAGTTATTAGCGGAATATAATCGCACCTTAGAGGCTCAAGTAAAAAAACGTACCCAAGAGTTCCAGCAAGTTATTGAGCAACTGCAAACCACCCAAATAGAACTGATTCAATCGCAAAAAATCGCTGCACAGGAACAACAAGCAGCCGTTCGAGAAGCCGCGCGGAGTGCTGCCGCCAACCTCGCCAAAAGCGAATTCCTGGCTAACATGAGCCACGAATTGCGTACCCCACTCAATGCCATTCTTGGTTTTACCCAAGTCATGAGTCGAGATTATTCGCTATCTAGCGAACATCAAGAAAACTTGGCAATAATTAATCGTGCTGGTGAACATTTACTCAAATTGATTAATGACATTCTCGAAATGTCTAAAATCGAAGCTGGCAAAATCACTTTAAATTCCAGCAGCTTTGACTTAATTCATTTGTTGAAGAATTTAGAAGAGATGTTGCACTTGCGTGCTGCATCTAAAAATTTAGAATTACTGTTTGAATATGCGCCAGATATTCCTAAATACATAGAAACTGACGAAAATAAATTGTGTCAAGTATTGCTCAACCTCTTGGGAAATGCGATTAAATTTACCGAGAAAGGGAGTGTGACGCTACGGGTGAGACTAGGGGCTGGGGATTGGGGACTGGGGGCTGGGGACTGGGGACTGGGGGCTAGAGAGAGCGAGGAAAAATTGAATTTTTCGTTTTCACCCTTACCTCATGCTTCCTACCCGTCTGCTTCTTCAGCCCAATCCCCAATTCCTAATCCCCAATCCCTCATCTTCGAGGTACAAGATACTGGCTGTGGTATTGCCCCACAAGAACTTGACTTGCTGTTTGAGGCTTTTGAGCAAACTGAAATCGGCAGAAAATTCCAACAAGGGACGGGACTGGGTTTAGCGATTAGCCGTAAATACGTGCAACTGATGGGAGGAGATATTACTGTCAGCACGATGCCTGGTGTCGGTAGTACATTTGCCTTTGATGTTCAGATTGCTCTAACTTGCCCCAGAGAAATCCCGATCGACCAAATAAAATCACAAATTAGAGCTTTAGCACCTAGTGAAAAAGTATACCGTATCCTAGTAGTTGACGATTCCAAAGAAAGTCGTATATTGCTAGTTAAAATTCTCACATCTCTTGGCTTTGAAGTTAATGAAGCTACAGATGGTAGTGAAGCGATCGCTAATTGGGAATCTTGGCAACCACACTTGATTTTTATGGATATGCGAATGCCAGTTATGGACGGTTATGAAGCCACAAGAATTATTAAAGCTAGAGAAATCGGGCATGGGGGAGCCAATACGTCGCGGAGGTTCCCAAAATTGAAACAACTGGTATCATCGGGAAGCCAGTACCTTGCAGAGGAGTTAACCGATTCCGCCGAGGGTGAGGTTCTGAAAGTTGTATGCAAATCTTCTACACCCGAAACAACTGGTGCGATCGAAAATGATGCTTCTGGTGCGTCCACTTGGCGTAAGCGAATGCCAACAGCCTTGGCTCCTCCTGACGACTTCTCTAAAACAATGCCAGATCGCTCCAATACCAATACAATCATTATTGCCCTAACTGCTAGCGCCTTTGAGGAAGAACGCCAGAAAATTCTGTCCATTGGCTGTGATGATTTTATTCGCAAGCCATTCAAACAGGAAGTATTATTGGAAAAACTGAGCAAACATCTGGGTTTAAAATATACCAATCAAGTAGAAACCACAAACACAGTAGTTGCCGATCGAGGTACACAGATTTTTGTAAGTGTTGCCGAACTCCTGGGTCATTTATCACAAATGTCACCTGAGTGGCTCCAACAGATTCACTATGCCGCAGCTAGCTGTAGCGATGAACTGATTTTAGAGTTACTCAAAGAAATTCCATCAGATAATGCTCAAGTTTTCCAAGTTCTCAGGGATTTAGCAAATAACTACCAGTTTGAGAAAATCATGGAATTGACTACAACAAACTTAGAATGAATTACGAGCATTTAGACCCTAATAAAAAAGATATTTTGATCGTTGATGATATGGCGGATAACCTCCGGGTTTTATCCTCCATATTGACAAGAGAAGGGTATAACGTTCGTAAAGCTTTGAACTGGCAAATGGCACTGACAGCGACTCAAACATTATTACCTGATTTGATTCTACTCGATATCATGATGCCAGAAGTAGATGGATATGAAATTTGCCAGACCTTTAAAGCTTGGGATTTAACAGCCGATATTCCAGTAATTTTTATTAGCGCTTTAGACGATGTTTTTGACAAAGTTAAAGCCTTTAAAGTAGGTGGTGTAGACTACATCACCAAACCTTTTGAGTTTCAAGAAGTTTTAGTGCGCGTGCAAAATCAACTGGCATTGAGATCGGCGCGATTAGAAATATTGAAATTAAATGTTGAGCTTGAAGATCGGGTAAAACAGCGGACTGGAGAGCTAGAAAAAACTCTCCAAAAACTTCAACAAGAAATCGATTCCCGCCAAAAATTGCAAAGTCAACTGCTAGATATAGCACTGCATGATTCCCTGACTGGATTATCAAACCGAGTTTTGTTTATTAGGCGACTAGAAAATGCTCTAAATCGGGCGAAACAAGAATCTAGTTATCAATTTGCAGTACTTTTTTTGGACTGCGATCGCTTCAAAGTTGTTAATGATTCTCTTGGTCATCTGGTAGGAGATGAATTGCTGATAGCCATTGCTCACCGCTTACAAGGATGTATCATACCTGTTGATACTTTAGCACGATTGGGCGGGGACGAATTTGGAATTCTCCTAGAAAATATCACAGATGTCAATATAGCAATCCAAGTTGCAGAAAGGATTTTGCAGCAGTTATCACTTGCTTTTCAACTGTCAAGATATGAAGTATTTATGAATGCCAGTATTGGCATTAGTTGGGGCAATAAAGATTACGATCGCCCAGAGTATTTGCTGCGAGATGCTGATACGGCAATGTATCGGGCTAAGGCTCAAGGAAGAGCCAACTATCACGTTTTTAATCCAGCGATGCATCAGGAAGCTATTCAGCTTTTAGAGTTAGAAAATGACCTGCGGAGGGCTGTGGAAAGGCGAGAATTTCTCGTTTACTATCAGCCAATTATTTCCTTGGTTACAGGTAGAATTTCTGGATTTGAAGCCTTGGTGCGCTGGCAACATCCGATCCGTGGTTTGGTTTCTCCTATAGAATTTATTCCTGTGGCCGAAGAAACGGGTTTAATTAATGCGATCAATACTTGGGTATTACAGTCAGCTTGTCATCAATTAAGCATCTGGCAACATAATCCAGTCACACCAGAACCTCTAACTATAAGCGTCAATTTGAGTGCAAGGTTATTTTTACAGCCAAATTTGGTAGAGCAAATTGACCGAATAATTTATGAAAATCAAATAAATCCCGCATATTTAGAATTAGAAATTACCGAAAGTGTAATTATGGAAAATACTGATGCAATCAAAGGAATTCTTGAACAACTAAAGCAGCGAAAAATTAAGTTGATTATGGATGACTTTGGTACAGGATATTCCTCTTTAAGTTACCTGCACAGCTTCCCTTTGAATGCACTCAAAATTGATAAATCTTTCGTCAAGCGGATGCAGGAGAATAAAGAGAATATGGGGTTAGTACCAGCAATGATTGGCATTGCCAACTCAATGGGGATGAGTGCGATCGCTGAAGGTGTCGAAACACAAGAACAGTTAGCCCAATTGAGAAGTTTAAACTGTAATTTTGCTCAAGGATATTTATTTTCTAAACCCGTAGAACAACGACTGGCTGTTGAGTTGCTCGCTTCAGCACCTCAATGGTAGCTATCAAGTAGCACCTGGAAAAAATTTCATTTCGATCCTTGGCTAGATAATCTGTGAGTGCTATTTATTACAATCGTGACAACAATTCATCGTGTTGCCAAAGGTGATAAGTGGCTAATAGCTTCGATAATCTGCAAAACTCTCCAGCCACGTGAGAGTTAAACTATAAATATAAATATTTCGGTGAAATCGGTCAACAAATTTTAGGGTGATTTCAAACAAGGATTTACTATCCTCAATAATTATACGCGTAACTTTGATCAATAATGCATTTTAATCAAACTAACCATCAGAAAAGAAATATTTTGGTGGTCGATGATACCCCAGATAATCTGCGGCTTTTATCAGCGATGTTGACTGCACAAGGTTTTGAAGTTCGCAAAGCCTTAAACGGTAAAATGGCACTGACTGCATGTCAAATGGTTTTGCCCGATGTGATTTTGCTGGATATCAATATGCCAGGTATGGATGGCTACCAAGTTTGTCAACAACTAAAAGCTGACGATAAAACTAGTGAAGTCCCAGTAATTTTTATTAGCGCTCTGGATGATGTTGTCGATAAGGTAAAGGCATTTGATGTTGGTGGCGTAGATTATATTGCCAAACCTTTTCATGGTGCAGAAGTGGTATTGCGTATTGAAAATCAGATTAATTTACGCTTGCTCCAAGTTAAACTGCAAGAACAAAACTTTTTACTCCAACAGGCTCTTGACAACTTGAAAGCCTCTCAAGTTCAACAAATTCAGAACGAAAAGATGGTGGCGCTGGGACAGTTAGTAGCTGGACTAGCTCATGAGATTAATAACCCGATCAGTTTTATTTATGGAAATCTCCAATATGCTGGTCAATATGTGGAAGACCTAGTGAAGATGATTGAGGCCTATCAGCAAGAATATCCCAAACCCACACCAAAAATTCAGCAGATAGCCAAAGATATAGACTTGAATTTTATCATTAAGGATCTGCAAAATCTGATAGGTGCAATGTATAGAGGCTCCGATCGCATTCAGGAAATTGTACTGGCGCTACAACATTTTTCTCGGCATGATGAAGCAGAGATGAAACGAGTCAATATCCATGAAGACATCGAAAATACTTTAGTGATGTTACAACATCGGCTCAGGGAAACAGCCGATCGTCCGGCAATTGTTGTAGTGAAAGATTATGGTAACTTGCCCCTAGTCACTTGTTATGCAAGTGAACTAAATCAAGTATTTATGCATTTGTTGAATAATGCTATTGATGCAATAGAGGAGGGAGTAGAGAACGGAAAGTGGGGAGCAGGTAATCAATTTCCAGATGAAGCAATGGGAAATGAAGCATGGGGAATAGGGAATCAATCTTCTCCTCCCCAAATTTGGATTCATACAGAGGTGACAGACTTGAACGCAGTCAAAATTGCGATCGCTGATAATGGTCTTGGTATTGAAGAGTCGTTGCGATCGCGTTTATTTGACCCATTTTTTACCACAAAACCTGTGGGCAAAGGTAGTGGACTAGGATTATCCATTAGCTATCAAATTATCGTCCAAAAACATCGAGGAAATATAAGCTGTAACTCATCTGTGGGCAAAGGAGCGGAGTTTGCAATCGAAATTCCCATAGAGCAGCAACCTGATATCTCATCGCAATTTTCAAAATCGGAAAAGGGATTAGGGAGCAGGGAAGCAGAGCAGGGGGAGCAGGGGGGCAGGGGAAGCAGGGGGAGCAGGGGGAGCAGGGGAGGTAGGGGAGATTAATTAATACCAATGCCCAATGCCCAATGCCCAATGCCCAATGACCAATGACAAATGACAAATGCCCAATAAATCTAATTAATCAACAATTCTGGTGCTACCAATCCTTTTTGAATAGCTAAGACTGCGGCTTGAGTGCGATCGCGTACTTCTAGTTTTTGTAAAATAGCATGGACATGAACCCGCACTGTACCAGGGGCAATGTAGAGAATTTCAGCAATTTCTTGATTGCTTTTGCCAGCTGCTACCAGTGCCAAAATTTCTTGCTCCCGCTTCGTTAAAGGATTTTCTAAAGATTCCTCAGTTTTTGCAGACTGCACCGCTATCGAATTACCCTCAAAAGCGGCTCTAATTTCAGTTGTTGCCGTTTGATCCCACCAAGAAGCGCCCGCAGCAACCGATCGCACTGCTAATATCAAAGACTCAGCCGGAATACCTTTAAGGCAGTAACCTTGCGCTCCAGCAGCAATTAACCGCGAAATCAGTGGTTTTTCAGAACGAGACGTTAGAACCAAAACTGGTAAATTTGGGTGCTTCTGCTTGATTTGACGACAAGCCTCAATCCCGCCAATTCCAGGTAAACCAATATCCAGCAAGACCAAATCCAGAGGATATTGATTTGCTAATTCTACAGCTTGTTCCCCATCTTCTGCTTCTGCGACAATCTCCAAACTGGTTTCTTGTTGCAACCGCATCCGCAAACCAAGCCGAAATAATTCATCATCTTCAACTAGTAAGATTTTTGTCATTTGTCATTTGTCATTTGTCATTTGTCATTTGTCATTTGTCATTTGTCATTGGTCATTGGGCAGGAGGCAGGGAGCAGAAGTTCTTTAATCCATGAATTTTGTTAGCGCAGCGTTAGCGAGTCCGCGAGCGTCATTTTGAATTTTGAATTTTGAATTGATTTCTCATCTTCCCGGTGGCGGACAAGCTGGGAGTCGGAAACCAAACAGTGCGCCGCGTGGTGAGCGATTCTCTGCCCAAATTGTACCCCCATGAGCAGTAATAATTTGCCTGGTTAAATAAAGTCCTAGCCCAGAGCCGGTGACGTGGCGATCGCTATTTCCTTGATAAAATCTCTCAAATAAGTGAGGTAACTCTTTTTCGGTAATCCCGGAACCAGTATCGAGTATTTTTACCACTTGATCGCTAGAATAACCTTCAAATACTACTTCCACTTTACCGCCACGAGGGGTATGGTTAATGCCATTACTCAGGAGATTGCTGAAGACTCGCCCAAGTTGCAAAGAATCGCCATTTACCCAGAGAAAGCTGCGAAAATCTGATTCGCCATAGTGCAGAGAAATATAAACCTGGCGTGTTTTCGCTAGTTCTGTTAGGGTAGCAACGATTTCTTCCGCTATTGTCACCAAGTTAACTGGTGATATCTGTAGTTTCAGTCCTTCGGCATCATTGCGGTACACATCTAAAAGCGTTTGGACTAATTGCAGTGTACTCTGATGACTGCGAGCCATTGTTTGTAATACTTTTGCTTGCATGGGCGTGATTTTACCGAATTGCTCATTTTGAAAATATTTCAGCGTTTCAATTGCTCCTAATAAAGGTGTTTTCAAATCATGCGTTAGGGTAGAAACAAAATCTTCACGCATGATCGCTAGTTGTTCTTGGGAGCGTAATTGTGCTTGGGTATAAGCGATCGCTTCTTCATTGCGGTGGTTGCGGTCACTTAACCAACCCGTTACCATCAACGCCAACACTGCAATCAGCCTATTTGCCAATGTTGAGAGATAAAGTATTTCTCTTCCGGGAACAAGCAAGTCTAATAATGTTAATCCTGTAGCTGCAAGAGTGATCCCCAACACAGCACCCCGATTCAATCGTGAATTTGCTAACAAAATCGTCCCTGTGTAAAGGTAGCCAAATACGTACTCAGGTGGTGTTGAAAATTCCAACACTATCACGATCGCAAAGGCGATCGCTATTAGCCCATAAGTCTTTCCCCGCTCATTTATCGCTTCTTTCATAGTCAATAATCGACTTAACATCGTCATTTATGATTTACTAAAAAATTTTGATTTTCCAATCTGTATAACTATTTAATTGACCAATTATGAGTTATCTGCAATCTATATCTGCAAATGCCAACTTAAGAATTAACCCGAAAATTACGATTCTCCAAATGCAATAAAGAAGACTGGATAATGGAAACTGGGTAGTTGCCCACAAGAAGCGGCGTCTCTACCACTATCTTCCAAAACCCTAATCCCATTAAGAAAATACTTTATGATATTTATATTCTTTGAAAGTAGCAAACTTGCAAAATGTATTGTATAAACAAATAGTCCTAAGTAGTGAGATAGATAAATTAAGAGTCAAAATTAAATATTCTTAACGAAAACTTTAATAAGTATCTAGAAAATAGTCATAACTGAAAATATTCAGGAGTTATCTTAGCCGTAGTGGTACGTTCAGCCAGTATTGAGTAACAAGTTATGAGTAAAAATTAGTACTTATGAATCTTACTACTCTCAGCCGAGGCACTTAATACTCGGAACTGATTTGATGCTGAGTGCAATTATTGCTTTTTGTACTCAGTACTGTTTAGGAAAATCCCTTGAAATCAAATACTCCTACAGTTAATCTATTATTTCTAAGAATTGGCTTGCTACTACTTAAATTTAATTTAGCGCGAAATATATGGGACAAGGTTTTTTGCAAATTGGCTTAACGCTATGTATTGTCATAGCAATCACTCCATTATTCGGAAAATACATAGCTCGTGTCTTTTTGGGAGAAAAAACACTGCTTGATTTTTTAATGAACCCCATAGAGCGGAGTATGTTCGTATTTGCGGGTGTTCGGAGAAAAGATGACATGACGGTTTGGCAGTATATCCGGGCCATACTCTGTTTTAATTTGATTATGGGTATTTCAGTGTATTTCTTGATCTATTTTCAGAGACTCTTACCCTGGAATCTAAACGGCTTCGGTTCGCCCAGATGGGATGTATTGCTGCATACAACAATTTCATTTGTAACGAATACTGACCAACAACACTATGTAGGTGAGACAACCTTAAGCTATTTTAGCCAGGTAGCAGCTTTAGGCTTTTTGATGTTCACCTCCGCAGCCACAGGTTTAGCTGTGGGAATTGCCTTTATTCGCGGGTTAACGGGTAAAAGATTGGGAAACTTTTACGTCGATCTCGTCCGTGGAATTACGCGAATATTGCTGCCGATTTCAATTATTGGCGCGATCGCCTTACTTATAACAGGTGTACCACAAACCTTAGCTGGAACTATGGATGTGCAAACCTTAGAAGGCGGGACGCAATATCTGGCCAGAGGCCCGGTGGCATCCTTTGAAATGATCAAACTTTTGGGCGAGAACGGTGGCGGCTTTTTTGGCGTCAACTCAGCACATCCCTTTGAAAATCCCAATGGCGCTTCTAACTTGATAGAAATGCTCGCCATGATTTCTATACCAGCAGCCTTGATTTACACCTACGGTATATTTGCCAATAACATCAAACAAGCTTGGCTACTTTTTTGGATGGTGTTCGTGATTTTTGTGATTCTCGTGGGAGTGACAGCCGTAGGAGAACTGCAAGGTAATCCCCTGGTTAATACCGCCTTTGGATTAGAACAGCCCAATTTAGAGGGGAAAGAAGTTCGATTTGGTTGGGCACAAACAGCATTTTGGGCAGTGATGACTACTGCTACTATGTCTGGTGCTGTGAACGGGATGCACGATTCTTTGATGCCGCAAGGAATATTTTCGACTCTCTTCAACTTATTTATCCAGGTTATCTGGGGTGGTCAAGGAACTGGAACAGCTTACTTATTTATTTACTTAATTCTCACAGTGTTCCTGACTGGACTCATGGCAGGACGTACTCCAGAGTTTTTAGGACGCAAAATTGAAAAAAGGGAAATCGTTCTCGCCAGCGTAGTGCTGTTGATTCACCCAATTCTAGTTTTGATTCCCAGTGCGATCGCTTTGGCTTATCCCATCTCCCTATCTGGAATTAGCAACGCTGGCTATCACGGTATTTCTCAAGTAGTTTATGAATATGCCTCAGCAGCAGCAAATAATGGTTCGGGCTTAGAGGGTTTGGGGGATAACACCCTGTGGTGGAACTTGAGTACAATAGTTAGCCTAATCGGAGGACGTTACATTCCGATGATTGCTATCTTGCTGCTAGCTGACGGGATGTCTCGCAAACAACCAGTAGAAGAAACTCCTGCTACCCTAAGAACTGATTCTTTGGTATTTACTAGTATCACAGCTGGGGTAACGCTGGTTTTGGGAGTATTAACTTTCTTTCCCGTTCTGGCTTTAGGCCCCATAGCCGAGGGTTTAAAACTAGCATCTGGCAGTTAGAAAAGTTATGAGTTATAAGTTTGAAATTAAGAAAATATCAAAAAGTAATTCGGAGGCAGGAGGAAGGAGTAACCCAGACTTAAAAGTGTGAGATTTAAGCAAGAAAGGTTATATAGCTGTAGTCAGATATGATGTTAGAACAGTGTTGATTGCTCAAAACCTGGAAGCAACTAGTAGTCTGCCAAGCCAAAAATGTGCTTGTGAGGGCTGGGTAAGGGGTAAAGGGGAAAGGGTAAGGGCAGGACTTACGCACTGAAGCCTGAAACCTAGATCCCCCCTAGCCCCCCTTAAAAAGGGGGGAACTTCTAAAGCCCCCTTTTTAAGGGGGTTGGGGGATCTGAGTGCGTAAGTCCTGAAGGGATTTAAAACCTTTCTCCCTTTACCCCGCCAAGTTCATGAGAGCAAACTACTAGGTTTACTCAGCACGGGATCAACGCCTCGCTAACAGCACTCAGCTATATCTTGCACTATGCGTCTCGTACCAGTATCTTATTTTTAACTGGGTAATTACTCAGAACTAAAGTTTTCATTCATACTTATTTCCTCCTGGCTCTTGCCGTTATCTTATAAATTATTCGGTTTCGTAGGATGCGTTAGTAACGCATCCTACAGGTTGGATATTTTTTTATTAGAAGTTCCTATAACTCCTAACTTCTCACTGCTAACTTTATTTATGAATCAAGTGGCAACTAACTTCAAAGCTAGACGCCCAAGTTCTCGTTCTGGCGATCGCCGCCAAAAACGTAAAAAGACTAGGGCAAATAATAAGTGGCTGTACTTAAGAGCAATTAGAGATGCTTTTGTCAAGCTCAACCCTAAGTATGCAATCAAAAATCCAGTAATCTTTGTGGTTTGGGTAGGTACAATCATCATCCTATTGCTAACGATCGATCCCAACCTATTTGGCCCAACTCTTCAAAAGAACCCACAAGGTTTCAACGCCTTGTTATCGGGGATTTTATTCTTTACAGTTTGGTTTGCCAATTTTGCCGAAGCAGTGGCAGAAGGGCGGGGTAAAGCCCAAGCCGATGCCTTGCGGTTAACAAAGTTAGAGGCGATCGCTAAAAAACTTGCTGCCGATGGCACACTTAGCGAAGTTTCATCCACCAGCCTTAAACAGGGCGATACCATCTACGTCGTTGCTGGCGATATCATCCCCGCCGATGGTGAAGTCATCATGGGTGTTGCTTCAGTGGATGAATCGGCAATTACTGGAGAATCTGCACCAGTATTAAAAGAATCAGGCTCCGATGTTGCCAGTTCCGTCACTGGTGGAACGCGGATTATCTCAGATGAACTAATTATCCGTATAACTACTGACCCAGGTAAAGGCTTTATTGACCGGATGATTGCCTTGGTAGAAGGAGCAGAACGCAGCAAAACACCCAATGAAATTGCCATCACGGTATTGTTGGCAGTTCTCAGCTTAGTGTTTTTGTTAGTCGTAGTCACCTTGCCTGCACTTGCTTACTATGTCAACAGTCCAGTCAGCGTCCCAATTTTAATTGCCCTATTAGTAGCGTTAATTCCTACCACCATTGGCGGCTTACTAAGTACCATCGGTATTGCTGGTATGGATCGAGTTGCCCAATTTAACGTCATTGCCACATCAGGACGAGCAGTCGAAGCCTGTGGTGATATCAATACTTTACTTCTCGACAAAACAGGTACAATTACCCTCGGCAACCGTCTGGCGGAAGAGTTTATTCCCCTCAACGGTCATTCAATGTCAGAAATTGCTAATGTTGCTTGGGCGGCTAGTGTCTTTGACAATACACCAGAAGGAAAATCCATTGTCCGACTAGCAGAACAGTTAGGCGCACGGTTTGATTTTGATTCCACTCAGGCAGAAGGAATCAGTTTTTCTGCCAAAACTCGGATGAGTGGCACAAATTTACCTGGTGGGTATGAGGCCAGAAAGGGAGCAGTAGAAGCCATTAAAGGATTTGTCCGTTCCCGCAACGGACGCGATACGCCAGAATTGGATGCTGCCTACGAACGAGTTTCCCGCTTGGGAGGTACACCCCTAGCAGTTAGCTTAGATAACGAAATTTATGGGATTGTTTATCTCAAAGATATAGTTAAACCTGGTATCCGCGATCGCTTTCTTGCACTGCGACGGATGGGAGTACGTACCATCATGCTAACTGGAGACAACCGAATTACCGCTTCTGTCATTGCTAAAGAAGCTGGGGTTGATGACTTCATTGCCGAAGCCACACCAGAAGACAAAATCAGTATCATTAAACAGGAACAAGCCGCAGGCAAACTAGTTGCCATGACGGGAGATGGAACTAACGATGCACCAGCATTAGCTCAAGCTAACGTCGGCGTGGCGATGAATACAGGAACGCAAGCTGCAAAAGAAGCCGCTAACATGGTCGATTTGGACTCCGATCCCACAAAGCTACTCGATATCATTGGTATTGGTAAGCAATTGTTGATTACTCGCGGGGCATTGACGACATTTTCCATCGCTAATGATATTGCTAAATACTTTGCAATTATTCCAGTGATATTTGTCGCTGCTAATTTGCAAAGCCTGAATATTATGAATTTGACTAGCCCTAAATCTGCTGTACTCTCAGCATTGATTTATAATGCTTTGATTATTCCTGCTTTGATTCCCTTGGCATTAAAGGGTGTGAGGTTTAGACCGCTGACAGCTAATCAGTTACTCCAACGCAATATCTTAATTTACGGCTTAGGTGGCGTGATTGCACCGTTTATTGCAATTAAGTTGATCGATGTACTGATTACACTTGTAGGTTTGGCTTAAGGATAGCAAAAGTAGAGACGCTGAGAAACGATCGCATCTTGACCAAAGTAAAATAATAAACATTTTTACTTTTACCTGTTGATAGGAGGGACAAGAAGAATATGAATAAATATCGTTTTCATTCAGCACTGCTTTGGCGATATCCTTTGTTTAGTCGCAATGGCATAAACAACATCTACCACTCGCTATTTTTATCTTGCTGTGCTTGAATGTGGTAACTGTCCCAGTTGTTTATGCTGTTGCTAACAGCATCTTGTAACATCCTGTTAGGTGGGCAAAAGAATTAAAAATTAAAAATTAAAAATTAAATTCTAGGCGCAATTGGAAAACTTTTTATGGCTATTATTCGAGAAACTATCAGAGCAATTTTTATAACTCTAATGCTTTGGTTGTTAACTGCAATCATCTATCCGCTGGTAATTCTTGTAGTGGGTCAAGTTTTTTTGCCCTATCAAGCGAATGGCAGTATCGTGCGGAATCTAAGTAATGAACCAATTGGTTCGGCTTTAATCGGTCAGGTATTCACATCTGAGCGATATTTCCATTCTCGTCCTAGTACTGTTAGATATAGTCAAGGAAAAAAAGCCAAGCCGACCGGCATATCTGGAGCTAGCAATCTCGCTGCCAGCAATCCAGAATTACTGAAGCGGATTTTAGAAGAGGCAGATAAATTGCGAGAGGAAAATCTTCAACCGATAGCTGATATAATTTATACTTCTGGTTCGGGTTTAGATCCGCATATTTCCTTGAAAGCAGCACGGCAGCAATTGACACGGGTTGCTGGTGCGCGGGGAGTAAAAGAAGATGAGATTTTACGTTTAATTAATAAGTATACTGATGACAGATTTTTATGGATTTTTGGCGAACCAGGAGTCAATGTTCTGCGATTGAATTATGCTCTTGACTTGCAAGATATTAATCGTCAGCAAAATCAGTAAATGGGCATGGGGCATGGAGCATTGGGCATGGGTAAAGCGCTGTTTTCGTTTCCGATGAAGTAGGAGTACTAAGTAAGTGGGCGGGAATAAACCAAATTATGCTACGAAACGAAAATAGGCTTAAAATCCTTACCAATGACAAATGACCAATGACAAAGGACAAATGACCAATACTGGTTCGGCTGGGAATGCGCCTTTAAATTCTGCAAGTTACTCGCTTTATCCGGCACGACGGCGGGGTAAGCATAAAATCTTTATTGGCATGGCTCCTGGAGTAGGCAAAACCTACCGAATGCTGGAAGAGGGACACGCATTAAAACAAGAAGGAATTGATGTTGTCGTTGGGCTTTTGGAAACCCACGGACGCAAGGAGACGGCTGAGAAGGCAGAGGGACTGGAAATTATACCCCGTAAGCAATATCCTCGCGGTGAGTTGACGCTAACGGATATGGATACAGATGCTATTTTAAAGCGATCGCCACAATTAGTTTTAATCGATGAACTTGCCCATACCAATGTCCCTGGTTCTGCACGTGAAAAGCGCTACGAAGATGTCGAAGTAGTTTTGACAGCTGGGATTGATGTCTACTCCACCATGAATGTGCAACATTTGGAAAGTCTCAACGACCTAGTAGCCAGAATTACAGGTGTGGTAGTCCGGGAGCGGGTTCCTGACAGGATTATGGATGAAGCAGATGAAATAGTGGTAGTAGATGTCACACCAGAGACACTGCAAGAACGGTTATTAGAAGGGAAGATTTACGCACAGCCAAAAATCCAACAATCACTCGATAATTTTTTCCAACGCCGTAACCTGATTGCTTTGCGGGAGTTGGCTTTGCGGGAAGTGGCAGACAACGTGGAAGAAAATGCGATCGCCTCTACTCCCAACGGACAATTTTGTAATATTCACGAGCGGGTTTTGGTGTGTGTATCTACCTATCCCAATTCAGTGCAGCTGTTACGCCGGGGTGCAAGGTTGGCTAACTATATGAATGCGCCGCTTTATACCTTGTTCGTAGCCGATCCAGAACGCTTCCTCACCAAAGAAGAAAGCTTGCATATCCACACTTGTGAGAAACTTTGTAAAGAATTTGAAGGTACTTTTCTTCGTGTTACCAACAGTAATATAGCTAATGCGATCGCCCAAGTCGCCGAGAAATATCGGATTACTCAAATTGTAATCGGTGAAAGTCAGCGATCGCGCTGGCAAATGCTCCTCAAAGGATCTTTGACGCAAAAATTGGTGCGCTTGCTCAAAAATATAGATTTGCATATTATTGCCAGCGAAAAAATGGTTTCACCCAAATAGGGGATCAAATTTCCCCAAAAACCTCAGAAGTAAAGCTTCCATGCAGACCATAGGGGATATGATGCTTCAGATGTAACCGTGCAATTACTCCTTTAGAGAAATCACTAGCATCCAAAATTACCAAATCTGAGCGGTGATGAGCAGCATCATAAACCAAAGCTAATATCCAACCATCATCTTCCTTTTCGGAATTTGGGCGCGGGACAAAAATCGGTTCACCTACAAAACCACGGGGTGCAGCACTCCAAAATTGTCTTTCTCCAGACTCTAAATCAATTTTCAACAATGCTTGTAAGGGAGCATTACCAGTTTCTGCATGAGCCGCACCTATATATAGATATCGATAAGGGCGTCCCACATTCGCCGGATGTATACTGGGAAATTCACAACATCGGCTCTCAATCAATTCCCGCCGTACTATCCCATCCTTTAAATTCAGAGAAAATCGCCAAAGTTGCCCAGGTGAAGAAGCTTCAAAATCAACTTGTCGAAAATCGCTGTTGGGTTCCACTTCTGGCAAATTTTGGTAACAAATGGAGTCAATCAAAACTTCTCCTCCTACCTCAAAAGCATTAACGTGGTGGAAGACAAAACCCGACTGAGTTTCCAGAAATTTTATCTCTTCTTCCCCTGCTTTGGGGAAGCGGGGAATAATTAGAATTTGAGTTGGCTGATTTGGCTGAAATTTGATACATTCTCCTGCCGCACGTATTCCCAAAGCGAAAGGTATGGGATTAAATTTAACAGGATTTTGAAAGAAGATGCAGTAATTAGGAGTAATGACAAAATCGTGAATGAAACAGAAACCTGGAACCTTATGAGCGTGCTGTCTGACAATTTCACCCGCTGGGTTTAGCTCAAAAATAGTAATTGTGGTAGATAATCCCGGCTTAATCGAGAAGTTGACTAGGCAAGGTGCGCCCCCATCTTGCTCACAATTATTTTCCAAGCGGGGATGTGCAGCGAAAGCTTCACCTGCTGACAAAGCACCATTAAAATATTCATTTCCTAGCGTTTCAAGAGTATAAGGATCGAGACGATATGCTTCAGCCGCTTCCCACATTGCTAGCAGTTTACCGCCCCAATAGATAACATTTGTATTGGCGATATTTTTAAGTTTAAAGTTAAAAATATTAGCTAACCAACCGCCGGGTTTTTGAGTACCAAAAGTACCGCGATAGAGAATTTTTCCCGCCTTTTGCTCTGCCAAATAGCCAGTTGTGCGGACAAAGCGATTGCGAAAATGAGCGCGATCGTTTGTAAAGGTAATTTTGCTAATCATTCCATCCCCATCAAACGGGTGATGAAGAGGTTGTCCATTCACATCCAGCAAACCGGGGCCATTTCTAAACAGCGTACCTTGTAATTGTTTGGGAATTTGCCCTTCTATATCATCAATCCAATAATCAAACTCTTCGGTGAGAGATTGATATCCTCCTTGCCAGTCTGCACGGGTGTAGGATTTTTCTGTAACTAAGCTTTCTTGAATTTTCAAATGCATATACTTGGTTTTTTCTGGTTATTTTGCACAAAAATATGTAGCCGCTAATAGTTTTTTTGCGGCTTTACTATGCCGATTGCTAACACGGCAAGGCAGCGCAATGGCTTGAATTGGCGTGAGATTTATTACACTATTCGACTATTTTCGACTCTGGTTCTCTCAGTACCAACTCAGACATCAAATCTGGCAAAAACGCTTGTTCCTCATCTTTGAGTGTCTCAGTTTGTTCTTCAGCAGCAGGTAGCCATTTGATAAATGGTAGGGGTAACAGCGTGCTGAGGTTAGTAATTAACACCAAGAGCCAAAGTGACTCAAAGTTTGTTGAGGTGATTCCCAGCCAATAGGTGATTAATGCTCCGATTGCATGGGAAACCGTTCCGGCTGAATTATAGACTGACATTAACAAGGCAAATAATGTCGCTTCCACACCAGAAGGACAAAGCCTTGCTGTTAGCACCATCACTTGCATAAAGGCAATTTTTCCCATCACAGTCAAAATCAGGCTATCACCCAAACTAAACCAGTGGTCATCTATACCCAATAGCCTGTTTGTGTGAGTTACCAACAACAGCATCGTCATCCCCAAAAGTGACGAAAGGACAGTACTCCAAGCAAAAATCACGCGAAAAGGGATGCTTTTGAGGAAACGCTGAAAAATCCAAACACCTGCCAAAGAAGCGAAACTTCCCACCAAGTTTACTCGCCCCAAAAATTCTGGTTCAAAGTGGAGTTCGTTGGTAGCGAAGTAGAAAAAGGCTGAGTCAGCATTTGGGGTAGCTTGCCAAATGAAGATAAACGCCGTTGGTAGCCAAATTGTTTTTTGGCTAATGGCTTGGCGTAGCTGTTCCAGTTGATGTTTGATTGGTACAGAGTTAGTCTGATTACTATCTTCAGGATCTTTGCTAACGGGGGACTCAGCAATTAACCAAGCCACCCCTGAAACGATCAGAGGAAATAAAGCGGTAATCCCAAAGACGGTACGGGTAGTAAAGTATTGAAGTAGTAGACCGCTACAGTAGGCTGTTATTAAACCTCCGATCGCAGAAGCACCCCAGCACAGAGATTGTAGTGAACCGGCTTTTGCTTGCGATTCGCCTCTGGCTCGTTCCACAACCAACGAGTCAACGATGACATCACTCATGGCGACACTAAGAGAACCAAGAGCGATCGCTAAGGTAGCTGCCCAGCTAGTATGAACTATTGTGGCCAGACTCATCCAAGAAGCAGTTCCCAATATCCCGGATAAAATCAAGTAAGGACGGCGACGATAGCCAAATATAGGCAAGCCATCAGAGATGAAACCAAACACCGGCTTGATCATCCAAGGTAGGAAGACAATTCCCAATAGCGCCGATACCTGGACTGGACTCAGGAGTAGTTCATCTTTGAGAAAAAAGCTAACGGCTAGACGCGATAGCCCTAAAATTCCTTGGACAAAGTAAACGGTGAGAATTGCAATTAACTCTGCATTAGGTTCATTACCCAAGAAGAGTTTTTGTGTTATTGAGTCTTTGACCTTGGACAAGCCAGATGATTGATCTACCATTCGATAAATATTTTTTAAATTTTGTTTACTTGTCTATCATATCGATTCTTAAGAGGTGGGTTTTTTCTCACTTTTTCCTTTGGTTTCTTCTTTGAGTATTATTTAACGTGAGTTCGATGAACCTCTCCCGGACAACCTCCCTCTCCCACGGGGAAAGGGAGGAGCAACGAGAAATTAGGGTTTTGGCTCCCCTCTCCGTGTCGGAGAGGGGTTGGGGGAGAGGTCAAAAAAGGGCTTGTCGAACTCACGTTATTTAAGGCTTTACTAACAACTTTTCTTTCTTATAGCAAGATGTTCTCGTTTCTGAACGGCTATTCGCCTTTGAATTTGGGACATCAAATACAGTTCTATCTACTGCGATAATTTGCTCTAGTTGCTTGTATTAAAAAACACATACAAACTGCTGTTACTGATTTGAGAACAATAAATTTAGAAATCACCAGGGTTTAGCAGTATGGTCAGTATTCCTGGATACGACATAAGTAAAGAAATCTACAATGGTTCCAGAACTCTAGTTTCTTGGGGGTACTGAGAAACTGACTCATTACCTGTAGTAATATAAACTGCTCAAAAATTCATATCCCAGTTTCAGCGATCTGTTGCAGTTTTGCAATCAGTACACAATTGCCAAAAATCTTAACTCAGCTGCGATCGTCCAAATCTACAGTCTGGAAGCGTATCAAAATGGTTATGCGTTACAAGGGTTTTTAACCCTCTGCGAAAGTAGGTTTTGATTGTGTAGGCGTGATTTCCAATCACTTAGGCAAGTAATAAATGAGACTTTTCAAACAACCTCTAATAGCAAGAATTGGTTGAAACGGACTAATAAAGTATTTTTAGTCCGTTTCAACCAACTTGAGCTAATAGCCTGAAAATAAATTTTCGGGCGGTTTTTAAGCTTTTGTAACAGCTTTTAAGATGGTGGTTCTACACATATTCATATCGGGAATTAGGAATACTTAACATCTAGAAAAGGCAGTTGCTTGGAACCATTAGCGCCAATAACTTCAATACCTTGTTTGCCACGAATGCCGTCTACTGGCAGAGAAACTATATAAGGTGCGATCGCTGGTAGTCCAATTCCGGGCAAAGTACCAACGACCTCAACTCCCCAATATTCAGGTTGCTGGACGTATACAAGTGGCACAAGATTCACTTCCAAATTCAAGTATGGTTTCGTTCCACTGACAACTAAAATATAAGTGTCTCTTACTATACCAGGACGAATTTCTGCTTCTTCAAAGTCAATTAATCGAGATGACTCTGGTTTTGGTAAAGCTCGGAATTGACTAAGACTTTGCTCTAATGTACTCATTTTTTCTCCTTTAGAAGAACTATGTTGTTGAAGCAACTAATTAAGGAGATAACAAGATATTTTCAATCTTGTACCTTCAACTTTTTAGTTTCTTAGTTAATTCATCAAGCTAGAAAGCAAAGTTTATGCAATGCCAACTTATTCTTTACATTTATTTATCAAGCTCAGAAATTACCATACAAGGTGGTTAATCTAAAAGAATCCTTGCATTGACAGTGATGTACCATCGATCTCTTCGTTTGCGATCGCAGATCCTTGAAATCATCAGAGTTCCTACATTATCCGAATAACGATCTCAAACAGTTCGCGTGCAGAGATACCATCGGGGGTGAATTATATGCAGCTTCACAAATAAACGGTATTACAGCAGTTTTCATGTATTTGAATCATATCTGTCGTAGGGACGCAAGTCCTTGTACCCCTACTGCGTGGTCTATTTACCTGAAAATAGCTGTAAACAAAAAGCACATACTACGTTAAATCGATACACAAACAATTGTAAACGCATACAATACTGATTGTATGAAGAATTAATGAAGTGAAGAGGAATAAATTTATATATCTATAAGTACTATAAAACTCATATTTTATTTTTGAAAAAAACTCAGTACAACTTTATTCCTTCTTCCCAGTCCCCAGTCCCCAGTCCCCAGTCCCCAGTCCCCAGTCCCTAGTCCCTACGATTAACTCAGAAATCAAATCAGATTGCTATAGTTGACCTTCACTGTCATCTATATGAATACTATACTGATGCCAATTTAAAAAATTTTTGCTAATCAGAACGCACACTCGCACACTCTCTTATATCTATATATTGATATTGCATTCTTTTTTCAAATTGGCATGGTTAAAGAAATCCACTATATTAATACGCCTTCATTTCCTGACGACTGTTTTTTTGAATAAAAATCTATTTTTGTCCAAAACTTCCTAATATAATCGAGTTTCAGATTCACCGTCCTCAGTAATTTCTTGGCTATGGTTAGGACGGGCTACGCCTACGCTACGAGAGTATGTTTGGTGGAGGTTATTCTTAAGTAGCTCTTGATAATATGGCAATCCTTTGGAGCGATCGCTTTCAACTCCTGTAACTTATCGTCACAACCTCACAGTATAACCCCAGATTTCAAAAACTCTTACAGCTTGTTTGTTTACTAAGGGCAACGACACGCTACACGAGCAAATAAAACAACTGTTTAGCTGCTGTTTAGCTGCTGTATTCTGGATTATTAGTGGTTTTCAGACATGAAGAATATATAAAGATAAGTACTGAGATTATACCGATCGGCAAATAATGTAAAGAGTATGCAAAGATATGTCTATAAGTGTGGACATCTCAGTAAATCTTCAGATATGGTTATCAAAGTGTTATTTAGATGTTCCCTATTTTTAAGCTACACACTTACGGGCAATAGCCCACAACAACTGCATAAAAATTATTTCCCTATCGAAAGTGAATTATTCTCTATATTTACCACAGTAGGGCTACGCTTTGAGAAGAAATATGAAGTGTGGGTTTTAGGTATTCAAGCTTGATTTTTCGACACTTTGTCAGTGATGGCTGGGTTGATCTGCGGATCGAGAATGATAAAAAAAGTGTGAAACCATCTGTTTTCCTAAATACACGCTCATAAATATGTACAATGCTAAGACTTAGATAGTCTTAACTAGCATTATTAACGGGTACACAAATAACGAATGAAAAAGGAAATAGGGAATAGGCAAAGAATTTAACTTTGAATCTCCTGCCTCCTAACTTTTTCAAGTCAGTTAGATAAGTCCTACTTACAAGCTCATCAATAGGGTAAATCTTCGAGAAAATGCTAACCCTCAAGGGTGGCATAACAGTATGTCGAAAGCGTCAACTCTCGGCGATTTCCGTGTGTCCTCAAACAACATTAACAACAAGTTAATAGCTGAAGTTACTCAAAATATCGATTCAGGAAGGTAAGAGTTATGGTGAATATCATTGGAACCAACGGTAAAGATACTCTATTGGGTACTCAGGACGCAGATACAATTAACGCTAAAGTGGGTGATGATATCATCGATGGCAAAAATGGCAACGACCTTTTAAGCGGTGATGCCGGAAATGATACCCTCATTGGTGGTGCAGGCAATGATACTCTCCTTGGTGGTACGGATAACGACTCCCTCCGTGGTGGTACAGGTAACGACTCTCTCCGTGGTGGTACTGGTAATAATCTGGTGCGGGGTGATGAGGGAAATGATACCCTTGATGCTTCCTATTCTTCTGGAAATAACATCCTCAGTGGAGATGCAGGAGATGACTACCTTGATATTAGCTATTCTGCTGGCAACAATACGGTTTCAGGCAAAGACGGCGATGATTCCTTTTACGCCGATGAAGTCCGGGGTAGAAACACTCTAAATGGAGGCGCTGGTAATGATGACTTCCATTTGTCCGCCTCAAAAACTGCCCCCTCTTCCTTAACGACTCAAAGTGTAAATGGAGAAACAGGTCAGGATTCTTTGTCTGTATATTACACCCGTGCTACTAAAGGAATCACTTCGAGTTTCGATGCTGCTACTAACACTGGCTCAATTCAGGCTGGCACAAATCGGATTAACTACACCAATATCGAACAATTAGAAATTAGAGGTACAACCTACGCTGATTTTATTGTCGGAAGCAATGGCAACGATTTACTCTTCGGAGGCAGTAGTGGCAACGATTCAAATTATGGCAATGATACAATTTTTGGCGGTGAAGGTAACGATTACTTGAATGTTGATTATTCAACAAGCGATAACATCCTTAACGGTGGTGTTGGTAACGATCAATTCAGTGCTACCTCTTCAACAGGCGATAACATCCTCAATGGAGAAGATGGCAGTGATAATCTCTCTGCGTCTAAGACAGATGGCAATAACACCCTCAACGGTGGTGCTGGTGACGATCAATTAGATGCTAACTATTCAACAGGCGATAACATCCTCAATGGAGGAGATGGCAATGATTCTCTTAGTGCCTCTCGCGAATACGACTATTCCGCCTCTTTTACCTCTGGTGATAACACACTCAATGGTGGTGCTGGTGACGATCAATTGAGTGTTAACTATTCAACGGGCGATAACATCCTCAATGGAGGGGATGGCAATGATTCTTTCTTTGCCTCTGGCTACTATGACGACAAAAAAGCCGAGGGTAGGTTTGGTAATAACATTTTCAATGGAGAGAATGGTAATGATTCCTTCTCTTTCGTCCTATATACTTCTCCACTTTCCTTAGCGACTCAAACAGTAGATGGGGGAACAGGTAACGATTTGTTGAGCGTTTCGTATATCTATCCTAGTGGGGGAATTACAACAACATTCAATGCTGCTACTAACACTGGCTCGATTAAGGCGGGCACGGATCTGATTAACTACAAGAATATCGAAGGATTACATATCTCAGGTACAGCCTACAATGACTTGATTGTGGGGAGTAATGGCAACGATACTATCTCGCTCTACGGGAGTAGTAGTGGCAATGATACTATCGATGGCGGAAAAGGTGATGATTTATTAGAAGGCTATTATTACAGTAATTCTAGCGGGGGTGAGGGAATCACTTCGACATTCAATGCTGTTACTAACACTGGCTCCATTACATCAGGCACGAATCAGGTTAGTTACAAGAATATCGAACGATTAAATATTTCAGGTACAGCCTACGATGATTTGATTGTCGGGGGCAATGGCAACGATACACTCACTGGAGGCGATCGCGGCAAAGATACTATAGATGGAGGGAAGGGTGATGATTTGTTGTCTTTCTATAACTATTCCATCGGCCAGGGAATCACTTCAACATTCAATGCTGCTACTAATGCTGGTTCGATTACAGCAGGCCCGAATCAGGTGAGCTACAAGAATATCGAACAATTAAATATCTCAGGTACGAACTACGATGATCTGATTGTGGGGAGCAATGGCAACGATACCCTGGCTGGGGGACGCGGAAATAACACGATTCTCGGCGGTACAGGTAAGGATTACTTGAGTGCTGACTATTCAAATGGGAATAATTCGCTCTCTGGTGGTGATGATAATGATTCTCTGAACGTCTCTGGCTCCTACGACGACTACCGAGGCGATTTTGATCTCGATGCAATCTCTGGTAAGAACACCCTCAATGGTGGCGCTGGTGACGATAACTTAGTTACTGACTATTCATCAGGCAATAACCTACTGAATGGGGGCGATGGCAATGATACTCTCACAGCCGCTGGTTCAGCCTCCTTATATTCCTCATACGGAGCTTATACTGTCTCTGGCAATAACACGCTCAATGGTGATGCTGGTGACGATCGCTTGATTGTTGACTATTCATCAGGCAATAATCTACTGGATGGAGGCGATGGCAATGATACTCTCACAGCCTCTGGCGCTTCTGGTAAAAACACCTTCAAAGGTGGCAAAGGTAATGATAACCTTTATGGAGGAGCTGGTACTGATACCTTTGTTTTCAATAGTTTCAATGAAGGCATTGATAATATTTATAATTTCAACGCGACTAATGAACTGATTCAGGTATCAGCTGCTGGTTTTGGTGGCGCGTTATCATCAGGTTTACTCTCAGCTAGCTCTTTTACCCTTGGAACATCTGCAACAACCAGCAATCAGCGAGTTATCTATAACAACACTACAGGCGCACTATATTTTGACCAAGATGGTAGTGCGGGTGGATTTGCTCAGGTACAATTTGCACAACTATCTGGTGGAGTGTCACTAAGTCAAAATAACTTGGTAGTTGTTTAATCCTCAACCCCACAGTCAAATAGAAATCTTCAGAATGCGAGGTGCTTAATATAACGCCTCGCATTCGATTCATCAATGGAATTATTAAACCACGCGGCAGAATAATTATTCTAATCGGTGCAAATAGGGAGGCGAGGTGCTAGCGCCCCGCTTTGCTAAGGCGCTTCCTTCCGTGCAAAGAGCAAGCAATTGCCCATCTCTTTTAAGAGCGATCGCTTGTAAATTATTGAGAGACCAACAAAAAGCCTTAAATTGAATATACAGTAGATTTCAAGCTGTAAAGTAAACAAGCTAAATCTGTTACTCAGATATAAAGCGTGTTTTACTCCTGAATTCTGACTTCTGAATTCTGAATTCTGAATTCTGCTGTATCTATTCAGTTTAAATATAAGCTCTAGAAGTGTGGTGTCCAGAAAAAAAGCCAGTCAGATTACTCAAGTCTTGAAGAGTCAGCAGAAAGCTAAAGAAGCTTTTAGTGTAGTACCAAGACTAACCAACCGTCGCTACGCACTCATCGCATTAATTCTCGGCTTGATAATTGTTGCTTGCACTAACACATATCAATCCTCGCCTTCCCCATTTAATAAGTTATCCAGTGAAAGTACCGATTTAAGGATTTGGTGGGATAAAGGTTTTACTCAGGAAGAGGATGAAGCCCTCAAGCAACTAGTTAGTGAGTGGGAAAAACAAACTGGCAACAAAATCAAGCTTTCTTTATATTCCACAGATGAGCTAACACGGAAGATTCAAAGAGAAATTCAGGCTGGCAACCTACCTGATATTGTTACCAGTTATACTGCCGATCGAGAAATTATTCCCCGTTTAAGTTGGGAAGGCAAACTAGCAGATGTATCAGATGTAATTGAGCCACTTAAAAATTTTTACCCAGAAAAAATCCTCAAAACTGTTCAGTCTTATAACAATGTTACTCAAAAGCGAAGCTACTATGCTCTGCCAATGAGTCAAGCAACTATTCACATTTTTTATTGGCGAGATTTGCTAAAGCAAATAGGTCGTAAAGAAAGTGATGTACCAAAAGATTGGGATGATTTTTGGGAGCTTTGGAAACAAATACAGGATGACTTGCGGACAAAACAAATACCAGATAAAAAACAGAATATTTATGGGTTAGGATTTACTTTCGGCATTAGTTCTGCTGATACATACTATTTATTTGAGCAGATTTTAGAAGCATACGACGTGCAAATTTTAGATTCTATGGATAAACTCCTCCTTGACGAGCCGAAAGTGCGTCAAGGCATTATTAACAGCTTAAAATGGTACACAAATTTTTATCAGCAAGGCTATGTCCCACCAGATGCTATAAATTGGTTGAATCCAGATAATAATCGTAGCTTACTCAATCAAAGCGTGGTGATGACTCCTAACAACTCGCTTTCAATTCCTGCTGCTGTGCGGCAAAACCCCGATACATATTATCAAAAACTTGGGATCTTAGAGTTTCCAAATAAACCCAATGGCTTGCCAATGCGCTACTTAATTACGGTGAAGGAAGCGTTTTTATTTGCCGATTCTCAGAAACAGAAACTAGCTAAGGAGTTTCTTGCATACTTAATACAACCAGAAGTGATGGGAAATTATCTCAAGGCTTCTGGAGGCCGTCATTTACCAGTTTTAACATCAGCGTGGGAAGATCCTTTTTGGAAAAATTCCAAAGATCCTTATCTCTCGACTGCCATTAATATATTTCTCAACAGAGAAACTCGCTCATTTTATTTTGTCCAAAACCCAGCCTATAGCTTGGTTTTAAAAGATAATGTCTGGGGTAAGGCGCTCAATCGAATTGTTGTAGATAAAATTTCTCCAGAGCAAGCAGCTGATGAAGCGATCGCCCGAATTAAGCAAATTTTTGACCAATGGCAGTAAGCTTTTATAAATATGACATTTAAAACAAAAGCTAGTCAAATTGCTAAAGGCTTTCATAATCAGCCGCAATATTACTATTATTGCAGATATGTGTTCATCGTATTGACACTCAGCTTGATAATTATTGCTTGTAGTAACACCTCTCAATTAAAACAATCTTCAGTCACCCATTCCCCTACTGACAACACCGTTTTAAAGATTTGGTGGGATAAAGGTTTTACTGTCGATGAAGATGAAGCAATCAAGCAGTTGGTGAGCAACTGGGAAAAACAAACTGGTAATCAAGTCAAGCTTTCCTTCTACATTGGCGATGAGCTACCGCAGAAGGCGCGTAGGGCCATTCACGCAGGTAATCCACCCGATATCATGATGAGTTACGGCGCTGAAAGAGCGTTGAATCCGCATTTGGCTTGGGAAGGGAAACTAGCGGATGTAACGGATGTAATTGAGCCAGTCAAAAATCTTTATCCTGAATATGCCCTGCAAGCTATTAATTATTATAATAATGCTGCAAAAAAGCGAAGCTACTATGCAGTTCCAATCAATCAGGCAACGGTTCATATTTTTTACTGGCGAGACTTGCTAAAGCAAATAGGTCGCAGTGAAAGCGATATCCCCAAAGATTGGGATGGTTTTTGGGACTTTTGGAAACAAGTACAAAACGAACTGCGGGCAAAACAGCAAAAACAGGATATTTATGGGTTAGGTTTTCCTTTTTCTACTGGAGCTTCAGATACCTACATCTTTTTTGAGCATATTTTAGAAGCATACGATGTGCAAATTCTTGACTCCAACGGTAAACTGCTAATCGACGATCCAAAGGTGAGACAAAAAATTGTCCAGGCATTAGATTGGTATACCAAATTTTACCAACAAGGTTATGTGCCACCAGATGCACTCAATTGGTTAAATCCAGATAATAATCGCAGCTTGCTCAACCGTGTGGTGGTGATGACTCCTAACAACACCCTCTCAATTCCTTGCTCTGTGCGCCAAGATCCCGACACCTATCGCCATAAGCTTGGTATTTTAAAATTTCCCAACAAACCCAACGGCAAGCCAATGCGTTATCTACTCACACTTCGGCAAGCAGTTTTGTTCGCCGATTCCCAGCAACAGAAAAAAGCTTTGGATTTTCTTGCATATCTCACCCAATCACAGGTGATAGGTAAGTATCTGAAAGCTGCTGGAGGTTGTAATTTACCTGTCATCAAGACACTTTGGCAAGACCCATTTTGGAAAAACCCAGCTGACCCACACGTTTCAACTGCGGTCAAGACGGTGACGGAAGGTTCAACGCGGTTGTTTTATTATGTCCAAAACCCGGCATACAGCGTAGTGTTAGAGGAGAATATCTGGGGAAAAGCTCTTAATCGAATAATTGTAGATAAAATTTCTTCAAAGCAAGCAACTGATGAAGCAATTAAGCGGATAAAACAGATTTTTGCTCAATGGTAATCAATAATTATTTATATTAACTACAGGAATAATCAATCTACATGAATAATAAAAAAGATAAATATCTTTAGAATAAGAAACAAGTTGTAAATATATGAACTTCTGGAATCAGCACCTAACTATTAAAGTTGCCAGTTCCTTCTTATTCCTATCCTTAGTAACTGTAGGTGTAGTAGGAGGATTTGCTTTTATCAATGCGAGGGAAGCTTTGAAGCAAGCTGCTTTTGAACGGCTCAGTGCTGCTGCCACTCTCAAAGAAGAAGAAATTACCCGTTGGTTTGAAGACCAAGAACGAGACTTTCTCTTAGTAACTCAGTTTCCAGACGTACAAAATAATTTTCAAATCCTTTTAAATTCCAAACCCGCCGACGCAAATTATCGAAAAGCTTACAAAGTTCTCTCAGATTATCTTGCAAATATGGCTACAATCAAGCCAAGTCTGGGAGAAATTTCCATTCTTGACCGGAGCAATCGGATTATTTTATCTACTAACAAACAGCGTGAAGGTCAATATGAAATTTCAGCTAACATCACCTATATTGAACAGATTCAGCCAGGAGACTCTTTTGCCCCCATCTTTTATGCCTCACCGATTACTGGTAAGCCATCAGTTACTTTTGCAACCCCTCTACGTGATGCAGCCAAGGTACGTCAAGGTGTTCTTTTAGCCGATCTAAATTTAGGCAGAATAGATCAAATTGTACGAGAACGTACAGGCTTAGGTAAGAGCGGAGAAACTTATTTAGTTGGTTCTTTAGTAACTAAAAACGCTTTTATTTCTAAAGATAAAAATAAAACACCGGACTTTTCTCAAGGAGTTAGCAGCCAAGGTATTGATGCAGCAATGGGTGGAATTAGCGGTCAAGGACTTTATCCAAACTATGCTGGAGTGTTAGTAATTGGAGTATATCACTGGCTCAATGACCAAGACCTAGCCTTAATGGTGGAGATGAACCAGGAAGAAGCCTTTGCGCCGGCTCAACGATTAGCAGGAACGATGATGCTAGTGGGATTCTTATCAATGGGATTTCTATTGATTGGAGTGTCTTGGCTAACGCGACAATTAAAAATTTCTGGCGAACAGTTAGAGAATTATAGCCATAGATTAGAACTAAAAGCCAAAGAAGCCGAAACTGCCAACCGTGCCAAAAGCGAATTTCTTGCAAACATGAGTCACGAACTTCGTACTCCTCTCAACAGCATCCTTGGCTTTACTCAGCTAATGATGCGCGATTCTTCTATCAATGTTTCTCAGTTGGAACATTTAGAAATTATCAGTCGCAGTGGAGAGCATTTGCTTACCTTGATTAATGATGTGTTGTCAATGTCCAAAATTGAGGCGGGTTTAACGACACTGAATAACAATAGCTTTGACTTGTACACTCTACTTGATTCACTTGAAGAGATGTTTCAAATTAAAGCGGAATCCAAAGGTTTACAGTTGATGTTTGAACGCAGACCGGAAGTTCCTAGATATGTGCATACAGATGAAAGTAAATTGCGTCAAATCTTGATTAATCTCCTTGGTAATGCTATCAAATTTACTCAAGAAGGTGGCGTCAGTTTACGAGTTAGAATGAAGGAAGAAAGTAGACTACAGCAACAAGAAGGGACACAAGTAATAAGAAACTCCCATCCTTCATTCTTCTGGCTTCATTTTGAAGTTGAAGATACTGGGACAGGGATTGCACCTGCCGAAATTGAAAAGTTGTTTAAACCCTTTGTTCAAACAGAAGCAGGTCGAAAATCTCAGCAAGGAACAGGTTTGGGTTTAACTATTAGCCAACAATTTGTGCATCTAATGGGGGGAAGTATTACTGTTAGCAGTACTTTGGGACAAGGAACGATTTTTTCTTTCGATCTGCAAATTAGTCTAGCAGAAGTAGCTGAAGCTCCAATTCTACAGCTAAAACGACGAGTAATTGGTTTAGAGCCTAATCAACCAAAATACCGGATTTTAGTAGTTGAAGATAAATGGGAAAATCGCCAACTCTTAGTCAAGATGCTAGTATCGCTTGGCTTCGAGGTACGCCATGCTGAAAATGGTCAAGAAGGGGTGACTCTTTGGGAAACTTGGGAACCACAACTGATTTGGATGGATATGCGGATGCCTGTAATGGATGGGTATGAAGCTACTAAACAAATTAGAGCTACTTTAAAAGGTCAAGCTACTGTGATTATTGCCCTAACTGCTAGTGCTTTTGACGAGGAACGCTTTGTGGTTTTATCGGCTGGCTGCAACGATTTTGTACGTAAGCCGTTCCGAGAAGAAGTAATCTTGAATATGATGTCTAAATATTTAGGGGTGCGTTATGTATATGCAGATAAACCCCTTCAAAAAGACGAATTTGCTGAAAATTCTGACCTGAAACTTTTATCATTAGAAGAGATGCTGGCTCAGATGCCCACTGAGTGGGTAGCACAGCTCCACCAAGCGGCACTGTGTACTGATGAAAAGCTGATTTTTAGCTTGCTTGAGCAAATTCCTGAAGAATCTGCTCTTTTGACAAACACTCTGTCTGATTGGGTTAATAACTTTCGCATTGATAAAGTTATTGATTTAACACAACTGTAAGAAATGATTTTTGAATCAAAATTCAAAAGTCAAAACAAGAAAGTGGGGGATTGAGACCTGCCACTAATTACATATCGCTAAATCTTCGTGTAGTGAATGCACTAGAAGATTTGGTAGGGATCTTATACTAAACTCATTGATTTACCAGTCGGACTCCAATTAAATTCTGAATTCTGATTTCTGACTCCTGAATTATTTTCTAATAAATTATTTCTAATAAATATGGATAACCATCAAGTTCAGCTACCAAAAGCAAATATTCTTGTTGTTGATGATACACCCGATAATCTGCGACTTTTATCCGCTATGCTAACTCAGGTTGGCTATGAAATTCGGAGAGTTATTAACGGACAAACAGCTTTGAAAACAGCACAAGCTGCACCGCCCGATTTAATTTTGCTTGACATCATGATGCCAGAAATGAATGGTTATGAAGTCTGTCAACATTTGAAAGCCTCAGAGAAAACCCGCGACATTCCGGTGATTTTTATTAGCGCCTTGGATGAAGTTTTTGACAAAGTTAAAGCTTTTGCAGTTGGAGGGGTAGATTACATTACCAAACCTTTTAGTGAAGAAGAGGTTTTTGCGCGTGTAGAAAATAACTTGACTATCGGAAGGTTGCAAAAACAACTGACCCAGCAAAATATCCTTTTGCAACAGGAAATTAGCGATCGCCAAAAAGCAGAATCAGCCCTGCGCCTCAGTCAGTTTTATTTAGATAAATTTAAGGATTCTATCTTTTTTGTAAATTCGGATGCCCAGCTTGTCTACGTGAATGAAGCAGCCTGTCGTCATCTTGGCTACTCCCGCGCCCAATTGTTGACCATGACTGTTTACAATATAGATCCTAATTTTTCGACGGTTACTTGGCGATCGCACTGGGAAGAAGTTAGACAGAAAAACTCTCTCACTTTTAAGTCTAGTCAACGAACCCAAGATGGTCAGGACATAGTCGTGGAAATAACTGTTAATTATCTAGAGTTAAACGGACAGGAGTACCATTGTGCTAGTGTCCGCGATATCACCTCCTAAGAGACTTCCAATAAAAAAAATATTCCATCGCTTTGAGGGCAGGGGAGCAGGGAGCAGGGGGAGAGAAAGTCGTTTTGATGAATGTGAAATGGGATAATTTATTTTCTAGAAGTCCTTTAATAACATCATTTCAGCAAACCGCTAAAGTATTTTGTATCAAAAGTTCTGTAAATAAATAAGTAGTCTGAGATTGCTAGAAGATACCTTTAGTCAAGGCTTCTAATCTAAAACTGCTAACACAGGTGGGAAAATAGATGTTTTCTGACGTTAGCAACATTTTTTACATAAATTAATAAAACTTTAATGGCAAAATTCCTGACAAATTATGACTTTTTCATGCTGTTAAAAAGTGAGTGATTCACTAAATTAAAGGTATGGTCAAAGTAAACTTCAATCCAAAACCTCAAGAAGGTCTAACTAAGTAGAAGCAGAAGGTAAAAGCCCAACAGTAACAGGTTCTTCTGATTTGCATTTTACATTTAATTATTTCCTCTTACTGAGTTGATTATGTGGATTGAATTGAATCGGCGAACAAAAGTGTATTGTCCATTGCAACCATGTTGTTATCATCTCTGATATCTGACAGATAATCATAGATAGCATCAAAAATCAAGCAAAGAAATGTTTGGCTACTGCATCAAGTCTGCAAAGTATGCCCAAAAAAAATACTTCAGGAAAGAAAATAAGATGCGAAAAAATAGTATAAACCAAGATTTTAGCCCGCCTGAAGAAGCAATCTATCGTTGTATTCAGGCATCTGAGCAAGGAAATATGGATAGCATTGCTGTTAAAACTGATAATGCGAGCAACAACTCTTTAACTGTAGAAGATGTTACTACTGATTTGGATATTCAGAGTCATTTACTACCAGTAAACCAGGAAGTCAGGTATCCGTTGTCTAGCATTTCAGCTAAGGAGGATTTAAATGAACAGCTAACATCCTTAGTTAACCAAGCTCGTAGATATTCACCTGGAAGCCGTCAACGTCAGAAGTTGCTCACGCAAATCATTCGTTTAACACAAGGTAAACTCTGGAAGGAAAATACTCCCTACTATCAAGACGCACTGCAACAAACTTGGTTGTATTTCTGCCGCAATGTTTGTGATGGTCTGACAGGTCAAGCCTATGACTCCACTCAAGGTAGTGTAATTAATTGGTTAGATGCTTACCTAAAACGCAGACTACAAGATTTTTATCTCAACCAAAACCGAGAAAAAGCCACAACAGTCTCCTTTGGGGTTCGTCAGTCTAAGTCGGGTGAAATTGGTGAAACTATTGACCCGATAGATAATATACCAGCTACCCCCCAAGCACCTCCCATTTTGGAAAACCTGGAGACATGGGTGGAGACAGACTCGGATATGGAACTACGTAGTACTCACATTAAAGGGCGTCCAGACGTAAATTGTCAGGTATTAATTCTCAAACGCTTACCCCCAGAAGTTAGCTGGAAAGAATTATCAAAAGACTTTGGGCTGTCAATTGCGACATTAAGCAGTTTCTATCAACGTCAATGTCTACCACGCTTGCGGAAATTTGCTGAGGTAGAGGGTTTATTATAAACTAGGCTTTCACCATAGGAAGGTGGCTCACAAAATTCCAGATAGTGGCAGCAAAACAATATTTCAACAGATAACCTAGAGAGGCAGTCTAGGATAAATATCGATTTAGGTTTTACCTATTCACGAAATATAATAATGTCCATGCCAAACCTGATACTTTATTAACCTACAATACTCTGAAATAAAAAACCAATAATTAGACCAACTATTCCAGCAATCAAACCGGCACAAAAGAAGTAGAAAACAATTCAAAACTTGCTTGAGTATTTTGAGTATATCTGAAATAAAATATTGCCCAAATCGCTCCAAGCGTTCCTAAAATTACTGTTGGAATCGTTACGATTGCTATGACACTTTGAGTTTTCATTGATATATGTATAGTATTACGAACCGTAAAAGTTTCTAGTTAAACACATAACAGAAAAGACCAGAATTAGGCGAAAAATCAAAAAATATGCACAAATAGAGCTAAAAATACGTACTTATCCAGAACGGATTATGAATAAAATCTGATAAAAATCA
The DNA here is from genome assembly GCF_034530895.1 of Nostoc sp. DedQUE08. Lineage (NCBI taxonomy): Bacteria > Bacillati > Cyanobacteriota > Cyanophyceae > Nostocales > Nostocaceae > Nostoc > Nostoc sp. DedQUE08. The sequence goes on along the minus strand of NZ_JAVRCD010000003.1, from coordinate 38,806 downwards.
ATCCTGGTAAAACTGCTCCTTCAATAATGCCTATAATCCAGAAAATTGAAATCCAAAGAAGCCAGCTGAAGCCTTCAGAACTAATAAAGAAATCAGCTGAAAATCCTTCAGCTACCCTCGAACCAACTAAATTACCAATAAAACCACCAACTATTCCACCAAGCAATCCTCCCAAAAATGAGTAGAAAAATAACTTGAGAGTTACTTGAATATTTTGGCTATACAGTAGATAAATTATTGCCCAGAGCAATCCTATGATTGCTGAGATTACTACCGATACTAATATAGCAAAGATTATCACTTTCATCGCTTTTTTCGTGGTCTTAGCTATGGGTAAAGATATAAGGTTCAGACTTAATAGTAACATGACAAAAAATATCGCTATAAAATGGGAGCATCCCAATTTTGCAAAAAAAGGGGAAAAACCCAGATTATTCTTTAACTATTATTAGCCGAGAGACTCTCAAAAATAAAATAATTCATTACAGTTTCGTTTGAAATTATTACTATCAATTAAATTTGAGGATGATTTTTAATTATCCTATCAAACTTAGCGGGATAATATAGTTAAAACTGACTTGGTTAATAATCAATAGTTATATGTACTAACTAGTGATTTTTAGCAAATTTTTATATATGATTTGTTCAGCAGTTTCACACCGATAACTAGTCTAAACTACAGCACTCATGGGTAATGTAGTAATTGCTTTGAGGTTACTGAACAGTGCTTTTTATACTCGAAAGTCACCATCGCCAATCCTAAAACAACTATTAATGCCCAACCGAACGCGCCTATAAAAAATAATCTTTGAAATCTAGCTGCTTTTTGCTCTTGAACTAGTCTAGCTTTAACTTCTTTAGTTCGTTCTGCTTCTAACCATGTCTCAACTTCCCGCCGATCGCATTCTTGGCTAGCTGCTAAAAACTGATAATCTAAATCGCTCAAACTTTTGCCTTGCGACCAAGCTAAAGCTTCATGTAAGGCTGTCCCGCGTAATAGTCGGGAATGATCGCGATGCTCTGAGGCTATCCAAGCATTGAATGCTTGGGAATATGGCCGTAATTTTGCTAATTGTTTTTCTACCCAAGCTTGGTTAAAAACCTCTTCATAAATCCGGTTCTTTACTATTAATTGCCCTTGGTGCTTGGTTACTAACCCCGATAACAGCAGTTCTATTTGTTCTTCTCCATCATCACTAGCTATCTGAATACCTTGTAAAATTTGCTGGTACAATCCTAGTAAACCTCCAGCACGCTGTTCATCGATCAGCAGGCGATCGCGGATTGTTTTCAAATGCTCTGGATCGTCTTTTGCTTCCCATTTCTCTATAATATGGGTTTGCACTAGTTTTTCTAAAATTAACAAAGGAAATTGATAATAAAAATTTATCAAATGTTGATTAATAATCGGTAAATGATTATCCAATTTATAACGCTCATCAACTTCTATGCTTCTGTGTTCCTGAACATCTTTGCTTCCAGAGTTTCTTTCTTGCACCACTATTTGACATAGTTTTTGAGTCAGAAATGGCTGACCATTTGTCCAAGCCAAAATTTCTTTGAGAACTGCCATCGGATTAGCTACTTTACTTTCTAAACCTGCGGCTAATGGCTGAACTTCCGATAAATTAAAACCGTGCAATTCAATAGATTTACCAATATTAAATGGCGTACAGTTGCGATCGGCAATCAAATCTGAAGGCGTTGCGACTCCGAACAGCGCCCAAGTTAGACGGTTATATTCGGGATTTTCGGCTCGTTGATTGTAGCACGAGCGAATCAGAGTAAAAAAATCGACGACAGGGAAATTCAAACCTAAAACACTATCAATTTCATCAATAAAAATAAATATTTTTTCAGTTTTTAGTTCAACTAACAAAATGTCTTCAACAAACTGGCTCAATCGCTGTAGCGCAGGTAAATCTTCTCGCTCCGACCACCAGCATTTTATATTAACTTTGCTAAAGAGATTAAAGCTTCTTAATAAGTCAACTACTATCCCCTTATACCATTGAGCAGGAGTAATATTGCCGTTGCCAATGCGAGTCATGTCGATAGATGCACAACTGTAGCCTGCTTGTTCTAATCGGTGTCTCGTTTGTAACCGCAAGCTAGATTTACCCATCTGTCGGGAACTAAATACATAACAAAATTCACCTTGAATTAGAGTATTATAAAGTTCAAAGTCAGCCTGCCGTTCTACATAGCTAGGAGCATCAACTTTGAGACTACCGCCAATTTGATATTCGTACTTATTCATAGCATTTAGGTTAATTGCTCTTGGAAATATAGCTGATACAAATCACAGCTAGGCATTGCCTGATTTCCTTCAAGTTTTACCAGACCCATACTTTCTAATTTATAAGCAGCGATCGCTTCTAGTTGTACACTTGTGGGAGAGGTAACTACCCGTTTGAGTGCGATCGCGAGTTCGGGATGTTCTTGAAGATTTGCCAGATGATGCCGTAAATAGTTGCTGTAGATGCCGGCAATTGTGGGAGCCTCTTGTAATAGCTGCTCTAGGGTTACTGTTTGATTTCCCAGGTTATAAAGAGCCAGACGAGCTAAATAAGGATGACCGCCAATCATCGCTCGTAGCAAAGCCAGCTTTTCCAATCCTTTCTCACCTTTAGCCCAATCCAATCCATGACGCACTGCCAAATCCTGCATCTGCTCTAAACTAAATTCTGATAACTTAATCGGCAGTCCCACATTGAAAGGTGATTGATTAATATCTAGTGGGATATAAGCTTCAGTGGCATGAACTACTACTAATCGCAGTTTTTGCCAGATTTCTAATTCGGAAGCATCCTCATACCAAGAACGCAGTAGCGGCAGAAAATCTCTAGAGATTTCTGGATACTCGAAAATTCGATTCACTTCATCCAAAGCTAAGACCACCGGAGCGTCGATTTTTTCTAGCAAATACTCCTGTAAATACAATGTGCAGCTAACTTTGCTACCAATATCCTCATCCCAATAATCATCTAGTCTGATTTCTAAGTTCAACTGTCGGCTAATATTCGCACAAAACCAGCGTAAGAATTTTTCCAAGCTAGTGAAAACTTGACTATCTGCCCTCTGTAAACCAATCTGTACAGTGTGTACCCCAGTCTGTTTGGCATGAGTCAGAATTCTGTGCATTAGAGAGGTTTTTCCCATTTTGCTGGGGGCTTTGATTCTGATTAGGCTTCCAGGTTTATTGATTTCGGTATAGGTGCGTTCTTCAATTGGCGGACGTTCTATGTAAAAAAAGGAATTTAGGGGCACTGAGCCACCAGGATTTTCTAAAAAGTCGGGATTAGAGACTGGGGTTTTTCTTTCGTCTTGTTTTTCGATTACCAAAGAAGACGCTGATATCGCATCTTTGGCTCTGCTTGTTGGCTGAGACTGTCTCAAGACTGCTGGCACAGGTTGTAGTTTTTCTGACAAAACGCTATTTTGCGTAGGCAAAGCGCGCTGGAGGCCTCGCCGTCTCAATACTGAGCGAAAATTACTTTTTGTCACCTCCTCCCCGAAAGCTTGTGAAAGTAGCTTCCATAACTTAGAACCAACATCTTTTATATAATTGGCATCGTAACCACAGCTTTCGGCAATGTCTGGATAAGTTTGTCCTTCCCAAGCTTTACGAAATATGATTTCCTGAACATCACTTAAGCCATGTTCAAGAAATGTATCTAAAATTACTAGTGCTTCTTCTATATTCATTTGTAGAAAGAATAAAGTTTGTTTTAAATAAGACTTTAGCGGAATTTTTCAGATTTTTTTCAGTATTTACTTAAATTTAAACAGTTATACCAATTTAATTAATCTTTGCGACAGATGGATTACTTGTAGGGGCATACAGGTAGCTGCGCACCCCTACTCAGGTATCTGTTGTGTTCTTTTCCCAAATTGGTATTAGCTTTATTTACATCTGCCGCTCCAAGATATTAGGGAATGTCACAATCCCCATTACTTAGGCAGACTAATGGGCATGAGAGTTAATTTACAGTAGTTTTCATGTATTTGAACTACACCTGTCGTAGGGGCGCAAGGTCTTGCGCCCCTAGCGCGTTGATGCCAATGGCATTAACAAAAGCTGAAATGCCTATTTTAGTAACATTCAGCCCTGATACTTTGTTCAATCTTTAACTTTCATATAAACATAGTTTGACGTAGAATTTGTTTTTTTAGAGTTTAATTAGCTCAGGATTAATGCAGCAATTAATAAGAGTATTTTCATCGCACGAAGCTTTAAGCTTAAGACGAATTATGTGAATATTTCTAACTAATTTCTAGCATTTTTAGAATTAATACTACAATTCTTAAGTAAGAGCATTGTTTTGCTAAATGGTCATCTAAAAAGATTGTAGCCATGAAAAATAACCTCTTTGCACTAGCGCTAACCTTATCAGCGCTTCCTATATCTATTTCTACATCAATTAATCCTGCGATCGCAGAGTCAACTCCTGTTGAACCATCTGTCTCAATACGAGCATTTAATCTTCGTAGCTACTATATTCGTCATCGCAATTTCCTTGGCGAAGTTAGCCTCATTTCAAGTTCTCTAGACAGAGGAGACGCAAGTTTTAGAGTAAGGTCAGGGCTAGCTTCTTCTGACTGTGTTTCATTTGAATCCTCAAATTTGCCAGGATACTACTTAAGACATCAAAATTTTCAAATTAGATTAGATCGCAATGACAATACCGCACAGTTAAAAGCTGATGCAACGTTTTGTATAAAACCAGGTTTAGCAAGTTTAACAAATGTTTCTTTTCAGTCATATAATTTTCCTACTTACTACATACGTCACAGAAACTTCAAGCTATATATTGACCCGTATACCACTGATAGCTTGTTTTTAAACGATGCCACTTTTACACTAGTAGCACCGTTCACTCGTTAGTTAAAGTGGCTTACAAACTTAGTCATTCAATCCCTGATGGCTTGTATAGAGTAAACTGTCTTGGCGCGTTGGTACATTACTAGAGATGACAATATTCTTTTGTGAACCCCTTCATCTGTGGTTTGCCTAAACCGCTCATTTTTTCTAGCAGACTCTGTACAATTTATATATAGCTATCGTTCCGGTGCTTGTTTGTTTTAACCAGCACCCTAAAGGATCGATAGCTTTCTTGTGAATTAGCTCAATTAAAAACTGTCTGGAGTATTGCTCTATTATATTTGCAGTTTATTTCTCGTTCCCAGATTGGAATCTAGGAACACCAGTAACGAGTGTAAGTAGGAGATGATTATGCCGAGATGGAACGCAGAAAAAAAACAAGCGTATCGAACCGAGGTAATTCAACGCATCACCGCAGCGATGCCCTCAGTAATGCAGGAATATGCCTCAATTAATTGGCAAGAGGAACTCAAAGGCTACCATACTGAGCATGAATATTACCCTGACTATATCCACGCTCCCATTCATGGGTCAACTGATTCCTACACTAACCCTCAGTCGTGCTTAGGTTGGGATGCTGCTATGGATGCGATTATTCCCCTCAGCCACAATGTTAGTTGTCAGCAGTTGCGCGAGACAATGGCTGAACTAATTCCTGAAGACACTCAAATTGAGACGGTGCTAGAGCTTGGTGCAGGTACGGGTGGTGGAGCGCTGGCACTGGCACAGCGGTTTCCACAGGCCACCTTTCGCATTACTGATGTTTCACCTTATATGTTGGTGATTAGTCAGCACAAATTTAACAAGGCTGGATTAAGTGAGCGGGCATCCTTCGAGCAGGTGGACGCTCGTAACACTGGCTACCCTGACAACTCCTTCGATCTTGTCACATCATCACTACTGTTTCACGAGACACCTAAAGAGTGGACTCCTAAGATTCTCAAGGAGATGTACCGGATTACCAAACCCGGAGGTTGGGTACTATATGCTGACACCTATCGGGGTGAATACGCCCTGAGTGCTTCTTTTCAAGAACCGTGGTTGGATGACTTTATCCATTTCAACTTCGAGTACGAGTTTGCGAAAGCAGGTTTTACAGAACTCAATTACATCCGCTATGCCGTGGGTTTGTGGTATATGGTTGGCCGGAAGCTAGAAATGTGAGGAAAAAACAATGACAACAGAAGTTGGCATTCTCCCTTAGACAGTTCTGAAGCTCGTGTTCAAAGCAGCTACGTAAACAAAGTTATTTTCAAGATAGTGTCGTTTACTGTACAAGTGCTGCTATAGCATAAGTAAATGCTGCAAATTACTCAAGTTGCATTCAAACGTAGGCTGATCGGCGCGATCGCTCTGCCAATTATCCTGTTATTGTCATTGTCAGGAGTTTCAATCTGGCAAATTAACCGCCTGCTCAAGGCTATGCAATGGGTCGATCACACTAATCAAGTCATTGCCAGAGCAAATGGCTTACAAAAACTGTTACTGGATCTAGAGACAGGAGTACGTGGATACCAGATTACAAGTAAGCCAGAATTTCTTGAACCTTATCAGCAAGCTAACTCTACCATTAATAATACTTTTGATGAGTTGGGTGATTTAGTTTCAGATAATCCCCAACAAAATCAACGCTTAAGGCAAATCAAGGCAGAGCAAACAGTCTGGAATATCTCTATTTCTCAAGCGATCGCCCGCAAACAAAGAGGTGAAGCTGAACCCTTATCAGCAATTAAGGTTCGCAAACAGAGTATGGATGTGATGCGAAACCAAATTACTGATTTGATTGCCACTGAAGAGCAGCTACGGTATCAGCGTAACCAAACAGTCAAAGAGACTACTGGGCGAGTCATCTTTACTAGCATAATCCTGTCGCTTGCTGCTGGTGGCGTCCTTGCCTTTTATATTCGGCGGCAAATTGCCCATGTGTCTGACAATTATGAGAATGCTCTCAAAACTGCCCAAGTACAAACTGAAAATGTTCGGCTTTCTGCCCAAAGACTTGCCGCTTTACATAATATTGACCGGGCAATTTTAGCAGCTGAGTGTATCAAATCTCTAGTCCGAACTGCACTCAAACAAATGCATCAGTTAGTTCCTTATGAGCAAGCATTTGTTGCCCTATTTAATTTTGAGGCAGGCACAGCTGAGATTGTGGCAGGCAGCAGCACTAAAGAATTACAACCGCTTGAAGGTACAAAGATGGCAGTATCAGACTTTGCGCCTGAGCAAAGCTTACGACAAAACTTTAGTTATATTAAAGACTTGACAAATGTTAAGCTTTACCCACCTATTTTAGCACGGTTGCATTCGGCAGGAATGCGTTGTTGTTTGCGGATTCCGATGTTAGTTGAAGAAACGCTGCTAGGAGAACTCAACTTGGCGGCGACTCAGACAGCCGTTTTTGATGCTCAAGCACAAGATGTTGTGGTAGAGGTGGCGGCTCAGTTAGCGATCGCTATCCAACAATCTTTGCTACGGGAACAACTTCAAAATTACGCTTTGGAACTAGAACAGCGTGTTGCCGAGCGCACTGCACAGTTGCAAGAAACCAATCAAGAGCTAGAAGCCTTTACTTACACGATATCGCACGATTTACGCGCACCGTTACGTACTATGCAAGGCTTTGCTCAGGCATTGCAAGAAGATTACACAGACAAACTAGACTCGGTTGGGCAAGAATACATTCAATATATTACAGAGGGTGCAGTCCAAATGGACACCCTAATTTCCGATCTGCTGGCATACAGCCGCCTCAGCCGTTCCCAAATTCAAATACAAAAAGTTGATTTAACTAATGTTGTCGAAGAAGCTTTAAAACAACTCAGCAAACAACTTCAAGAACAGCTTGCACAAGTTACGGTGGCAAAACCTTTGCCGCTAGTGATGGCTCATCGCTTTACGCTTGTTCAGGTAGTAACCAATTTACTCAGCAATGCGATGAAATTTGTGCAGCCTGGAATACACCCAAAAGTACATATCTATGCACAGGAACAGCAAAATTCGATAAAATTATCGATTGTGGACAACGGTATTGGCATTGCGCCAGAACATCAAGAGCGCATTTTTCGGGTGTTTGAACGACTGCATGGCGTTGAAATCTATCCAGGTACTGGTATTGGTTTAGCGATCGTCCGCAAAGGATTAGAGCGAATGAACGGTCGAGCCGGAGTAGAATCGCAATTAGGTACTGGTAGTCGTTTTTGGATTGCACTGCCAAAAGCCGTTCTTCACAGCAACGATGCCAATGACGCAAGTACTTCGCATTCTGATAATTGATGATAATCCAGGCGATCGCGCCTTAACGATCCGAGAACTGAGGCGAGAATTTCCGCAATTTCAACCTCAAGAAATTCGCGAAGCCTCTAGCTTTGCTAGTGCATTAGCAGCAGGTGAATTCGATTTAGTTATTACCGACTATCAACTGGGCTGGAGTACTGGACTAGAAGTTTTATATACAATTAAGCAACAGTATCCAAACTGTCCAGTGATTATGTTTACTAATACAGGTAGTGAAGAAATTGCGGTAGAGGCAATGAAGTCTGGGCTAGATGATTATGTCCTCAAGTTACCCAATCGCTACATTCGGATACCAGCTGCTGTGCGACTTGCACTAGAACGAACAGAAATCAAACGACGAGCTACCTTACTTGAAATCCGTCTTCAAGGTTTGCTTAACCAATTAAAACTAGGTATATTTCGTATTTATCCAGATAGAAATTTTATTGAGTGTAACCTAGCGTTTCTGGAATTGTTAGGGCTGGATTCATTATCACAAGCCTCAGCGATGAATTTATTGAACATCCATGAATACTACTCAATACTACAAAAGCTGCCGCCACCTCAACAGCAAGAGCAAGAGATTCAATTACAACGAGCAGATGGAAGATTTATTTGGGTAGGATTAAGCATAGCTCTAAATACAGTTGAGGGACAACAGGTACTAGATGGCTTAATTGAAGATATTACATCTCGTAAACAAGCTGAAATTGAAATTCAGCAACTCAACCAAACCTTAGAAGAGCGAGTCAGGGAGCGCACTGCTGAATTAGAAGTAGCAAATCGAGATTTAGCGCAGAGAAATCAGGAATTAGCAGTAGCTAATCAAGATTTAGAAGCATTTAGTTATTCAATTTCCCACGATCTGCGAGAACCATTACGCGCTATCCAAATGTTTGGTTCAATCCTCCTAGAGAACCAGGATAGGGAATCTAACCTAGAGAACCAACAAGACTATTTGCAGCGCATTATTGCAAGTACACAGCAAGCAGACAAGCTTGTTCAAGATTTGCTTGAATACAGTCGCCTCAGCCGGACTGAAATGCCATTACAACCTATTAACTTATCTTTATTAATGATACAAATACTGAGACAGCTAGGATTAGAGATAACACAGCGACAGGCGAGAGTGCAGGTTGAAGAGCCTTTAGCTGAAGTTACGGGAAACCCTACTATTTTGATTCAAGTAGTTACCAATTTGCTAACCAATGCGATTAAATTTGTTGCACCGGAAGTTCAACCTCAGTTACGGATATGGACTGAAAAACGTAATCAATTGGTTCGCTTATGGGTACAAGACAATGGCATTGGTATTGAGGAAACACACCACAAACGCATCTTTAATGTTTTTGAGCGCCTACATAGCTATGAAGTTTATCCTGGTAGTGGTATCGGTTTAGCAATTGTCCGCAAAGGAGTCGAACGTATGGGTGGACAAGTTGGTGTAGAATCCCAACCTGGACAAGGAAGCCGATTTTGGATAGATTTACCTATAGTTATAGATGTAAATCCCTAAAATTTTTCAATCCTCTTGATTACGGGCAAACATAAAATTCTTTCTACGGTCTTAAATATTTAGTGCAAAACCCTTGTCCTACGCTCTGGGGCACACAGTAAGTTTTGAAAAACTGTCTTTCCCCCTGCCCCCTGCCTCACTTCGGCTACGCTCAGTGACCACCTGCCCCCTGCCTTTGCCTTTAATGACAAAAATTTCATGAGTAAAGAGCAAGACACTATTTTACTTGTAGAGGATAATCACAAAGATGTGCTTCTGCTGCAACGCGCGCTCCGCAAGGCTAACATTGTCAATCCAGTTCAGGTGGTAAATGATGGCGATGCAGCAGTGTTATATCTGTCTGGGCAGGAACCTTATGGCGATCGCACTCGTTATCCCTTGCCTGTACTAATCTTGCTCGATCTGAAACTCCCCCGCAGATCCGGGGCTGAGGTTTTGATGTGGTTACGGCAGCAACCAGAACTCAAGCGCTTACCGGTCGTAGTTCTCACCTCATCGAGGGAGTATGCCGACATCAATCATATCTATGACATAGGTGTAAATGCTTACATAGTTAAACCAGTTATTTTTAACGAATTAGTAGAAATTGTTATAACCCTCAATCTCCACTGGATTATGTTTAACGAAAGACCGCAATTTTGAACTGTTTGAACATTTTTTGGACTTTCTTCTCACTGCTATCCTTACGTAAATATAATGAAATTAAATGTTACGTATTCTTCTAATTGATGATAATTTGAATGACCGCCTACTGGCGATTCATGTACTAGAGCAAGAGTTTTTTGACCTCCAGTTTCACGAAATTGTTCAAGCAAAAGACTTGGAAGAAGCACTGGAGAAAGGACAGTTTGATTTAGTAATAACGGACTATCAATTACGCTGGAGTGATGGCTTAACCGCGATCCGGGCAATTAAAAACCGTTATCCTGATTGCCCAGTAATAATGTTTACTAGTAGTGGTACTCAGGAAGTTGCCGTTGAGGCGATGAAATCGGGATTGGAAGATTACATCATTAAGTCTCCTAAGCACTATGTTCGATTACCCGCAGCAGTCCGCCGAGCAATAGAGCGGACTGAAGCTCAACGTAAAGCAGTCAGGCTAGAATCACGCTTTCAAACTTTGCTGAATAATTTAAATGTAGGAATTTATCGCTTAACGGCAGATGGTATTTTACTCGAAGGTAATCCGGCATTTCTGCGGCTGTTAGGTTTAAATTCTCTAACTGAAATTCCAGCAAGTCAAACCCTTGAGCCTTATTTCCAACCATTGGACTATGCCCAAGTTCTCAACCAATTAAAGCAAAATAGCGAAATCCGCGATCGCGAAATGCAATTGCGACGAGCGAATGGTAGTTTAATTTGGGTGCGAATTAGTACAACTTTTACCCAAGTAGATGGTACAACCGTTATTGACGGCTTAATAGAGGATATTAGCGAGCGTAAACAGGCACAAAAAGCTCTACACCAGAGTGAGGAACGCGCACAGCTTGCCATTAACATCAGTCGGCTTGGGACTTGGCATTATGACCCCAGTACGAACCTCGTCGAGTTTGACAAGCGGATGCGTGAGATTTGGGGCGAACCGGATGACACCGCGCTTATCCCTTTGCCGATGGTAATAGAGCGCATCCACCCAGACGATCGTGAGCGTGTAGTCAACACCATCAGCAATGCGCTCGACCCGATGTCGTCAGGTACTTATGAAATTGACTATCGGATCGTGTGGAAGGATGGAACTGAGCGGTGGCTATTCGCTAATGGGCAGGTGCAATTAGAGGGAGAGGGAGTATCCAAGCAAGCGGTTGGGTTCCTGGGAACCGCACTCGACATCACCGAACGCAAACGAGCAGAGGAACGGCTGCATCTGCTGTATGAAACGACCAGCGATTTACTGGCCACAGAACATCCCATGTTGTTAATGAATAACTTATTTAACAAGCTCTCAGCCCAGCTAGAGTTACATTCTTACTACAACTACATGGTCGAGGAAAAAGACAACCAGCTAATGCTGCATCTGAACAACTATGAAGGGATCTCTGAGGCAACAGCTCAATCGCTGGAATGGATTGAATTTGGTCAAAATCTTTGCGGACTGGTGGCACAAGAGCGGCAGCAAATTGTCCTCGATCGATCGCAAATCTCCACCCATCCCAACGCGCAGCTTGTCAACTCAATCGGCATTACGGCTTTTGCTGGACAACCGTTGATTGTCCAGGGACGGTTACTGGGGACGCTCTCCTTTGCCAGCCGCACCCGCACCTGTTTTACTCCCGAAGAAATCGATCTGCTGCAATCCACTTGCGAGCAGATGGCGATCGCTATTGAGCGGGCAAATCTGCTGGCTTCAATTCAGCAACAAGCTCAACAATTGCAACAAGCTAACCGAATTAAAGATGAGTTTCTGGCAGTATTATCCCATGAGTTGCGATCGCCCCTTAATCCAATTCTGGGTTGGTCTAAGTTGCTCCAAACCTGTAAGCTTGACGAAGCCAAGACCGCTCATGCCCTGAGTGCGATCGAACGCAATGCCAAGTTGCAGTCCGAACTGATTGAAGACTTGCTGGATGTCTCCCGAATTCTGCAAGGCAAACTTAGCCTGAATGTTTGCCCAGTGGATCTAGTATCGATCGTTCAAGCTGCAATGGAAACTGTACAGTTGGCTGCTGAAAGCAAGTCTATTCAAATTCAGGTGAGGCTTGAACCAAATGTAGGGCAAGTTTTGGGCGATCCAAATAGGTTACAGCAAGTGATTTGGAATCTCCTGTCGAACGCGATTAAGTTCACTGATGTCGAGGGACGAGTCGATATCCAACTCAAGCAAGTTAGCTCTTTTGCCGAAGTCACTGTTATCGACACAGGTCAAGGGATTCACCCTGACTTCCTCCCTTATGTATTTGAATACTTCCGCCAAGCAGATGGTGCTACAACCAGAAAGTTTGGTGGACTGGGATTAGGGTTGGCGATCGTCCGTCACTTAGTCGAATTGCATGGCGGAACTGTTCGGGTAGAAAGTGCAGGTGAAGGTCAGGGAACAACCTTTACTGTGAGACTTCCGCTCATGGCAACTCCATCCCAGAAGAACGCGGACAGTAAACCGTCTGAGCCATCCTTAAATTTGCATGGCATCAAAGTTTTGGTGGTAGATGATAACACAGATACACGGGAGTTTATTGCTTTCATGCTAGAGATGTATGGAGCAAATGTAACAACTGTCACCTCAGCCGTTGAAGCTCTCGCTACTTTAACCAAGTACAGAGCAGACGTGCTACTTAGCGATATTGGGATGCCAGAAATGGATGGCTATATGCTGGTACGCCAGCTGAGAGCCTTGCCGTACCAACAGGGCGGGAAGATTCCAGCGATCGCCTTAACAGCATTTGCTGGAGAAATTAACTATCAAAAGGCTATAGAGGCAGGTTTTCAACGGCATGTTCCGAAGCCTATCGAGCCAGTAAAGCTGGTTGAGACGATTACCGATTTGGTTAAACAGAGCCAGTAAGGGGGGTAGGGGGCAGGGGGAGAAATAAAAGCTTAACCCAAGCGTATTGGATCTACAATAGACCTCTTGTAAAAATGTATTTTTGCAAGACAGGGAAAAGGGTAAAGGTTAAAGGGAAAGGATTTTGAGTTTCTTTACCCTTTTCCCCTTTGCCTTTACCCCGACTTTTGCAAGGACATGGAAAATAGAACTACATCCGTGGGTAGAGAACTTCTAGCCTAGACAATTGTTACAAAAATAGTTTTGTAGGTATGAAAATTGATTTTGGTGCAACTGCTACTGATTATGCAAAACACCGCGCTGGGTTTCCTAGTTCATTATTCAACAAATTGTCTGAATATGGTATAGGTTTACCAGGGCAGAATATTGTTGACCTTGGTACGGGAACAGGGACACTAGCGCGGGGGTTTGCTGATAGAGGTGCTTATGTAATTGGCCTAGATCCATCAGCCTCACTTTTAGAACAAGCCAGACTGTTAAGCGAAGCTTTGCAACTTAAAGTAGATTATCGAGTTGCAAGTGCCGAGAATACCGAGTTACCAAACGCCAGTGCAGATGTAGTGACAGCTGGACAGTGTTGGCATTGGTTTGATCGTCCGCGTGCTGTCAAGGAAATTACTCGCATATTGAGAGTAAATGGCTTACTGGCGATCGCACATTTTGATTGGATACCCTTAAAAGGTAATGTAGTTCACGCAACGGAACAACTGATCCAGGCTCATAATCCCGCGTGGAATTTGGGCGGCGGTAATGGTTTGTATCCCCTGTGGTTACAGGATATTGGCGAAGGAGGATTCCGAGAAATCCGCACATTTTCTTACGATGTATTTGTATCTTATACACACGAAGCTTGGCGGGGGCGAATTCGTGCTAGTGCTGGCGTGGGAGCCAGCTTAACACCAGAAAAAGTAGAAATATTTGACCAAGAATTGGCGACATTACTCGAAACAAAATATCCGACACCAATTCTTCAAGTTCACCATAGAGTTTGGGCAGCGATCGCCAAATCACCGCTATGAAAAAGTATATATATAGTTATAGATTTATTAGCAATTGCTTCACAATGGGATCTTAAAACCATTCGGTTAGCTTGTTTTTCAAGGGGAGATACCCCCAACCATTGGTGTCAACTTAAGGTGAAACCCTTATAAAGGCTTGATATTGAGTCTACTCATATCATGTCCGCATAATTAGTTACGATTCCCATAGTCATTGCACCCCACCCCCAACCCCTCCCCGCAAGCGGGGAGGGGAGACAAAGCACAGCTTTGGCGGGGTGGGGTTCTTTGCGTTTAATAAGCAATCAAGCGGACACGATCTGACTCAGTTTCTTGCAAAAGTCAGTATATAGCGATTGGCAGTAAAAATGGGAACAATATATATTGTAAGGATAAAAACTTTACCAGATAATTTATGCTTTGATTTCTTACTTTATCAAGGTGAAGTTGACTTATATTCTATATCTAACAATAGTTTTATACTCCAAGCAGGAAGAACTATGACACATTTATTTACTCGGAATGACAATAGTAGAAATACTATATTAACCGTATTTTTAACTACAGTATTTTATGGTGGAATCGCGCTTAGTGGGGCGATCGCATATCGGATGATGGGGACGAGTGAAGCAGTTAAACCTCAGCCAGTGGTTGTAACTCCAGTGGTGCAAGCGGTGACGGCTTTGGGGCGTGTGGAACCTGAAGGAGAAGTAATTCAAGTGTTTCCGCCTTCTTCAACGGAATCAGCCCGCATTCAACAGCTACGCGTGCAGCAAGGGGATTGGGTGAAGGCAGGGCAAGTGCTTGCAGTGTTGGATAATTATACTCGTCGTCTGGCAACTGTGAATATGGCGCTAGAAGAAGTGAGAGTAGCCCAAGCGCGATTAATGCAGGTACGAGCTGGGGCGAAACAGGGAGATTTACAAGCTCAACAAGCGGCGATCGCTCGTTTGGAAGCGGAATTGAAAAATGCTCAGATGGAGGAGTCACGGTATCGCAGTTTGTACCACGAGGGAGCGGTTTCGGCTTCCCAGTACGATAGCAAACGCTTGGGGATGGAAGCGGCACAACGACAGGTGAATCAAGCCCGTGCTTCTTTGAATAGTTTGGCAGAAGTGCGTCCGGTAGATGTGCAGTTGTCTCAGGCAGAAGTGAAACACGCAAAGGCAAAGGTGATGCAGGCTCAGGCGGAATTAGCCTTGAGTGTGGTGCAATCGCCCCGAACTGGACAAATCATTAAGGTGCAAACTTCTCCCGGTGAAATGGTAGGGACGAAAGGCATCGTGAGTTTAGGTAATACGATGCAAATGGTGGTAGTAGCAGAGGTTTACGAAACAGATATCCCTAAAATACATCTAGGCCAAACAGCAACGATTACCAGTCCCAGCCTCACTAAACCGCTCTTTGGAAAAGTATCTCAAGTGGGTTTAGAAATTGGTAAACGCGATGTTTTAGATACAGATGCCGCAACAGATGTGGATGCTCATGTGGTAGAAGTAAAAATTCTCCTGAATCGGGAAAATAGCCGTGTTGTAGCAGGAATGACAAATCTCAAAGTTGATGTATCAATAGGACTTAAAGAATGATTCGACGTTTTGTAATTGAAATTCAAAAAATTCCCATTGCTTGGTTGCAATTGAGATATCAACGCAATCAAACTATAGCGGGAATTGTAGGAATTTTTTGCATTACATTTCTCATTTTTATGCAGCTTGGGCTGAGAAATGCCTTTTTAGAAGGAGCGTTGCAATTACCTTTGAATTTTAATGCAGATATTGTTTTAGTTAGCTCTCTCTCTTCAACTGTATTGCAACCAGTAACTTTTTCCTCTAGACCTTTATATCAAGCACTAGCGTTAAAGAACGTTGAATCTGTCGCACCACTTTATATTACTTCAACCCAATGGTACGACAGAAATCAATCTCTTTATCGTATTAGAGTGAATGTTATAGGCATTCCTTCTAATATACAAACACTAAATCTTCCCGGACTTAAAGAGAATATTGAAAAACTAAACAAGCAAAAATTCGCTTTATTTGACCGTAATGCCAGAAATGAATTTAGTCCCATCATTACTGAATTTAACGAAACAGGAAAATCATCGGCAGAAGTTTTAGCAGGAGCTAATGGATCGTTACAACAACTTAGAGTTGTTGGACTTTTTGAGTTAGGGGTTAATAATGCTTATGATGCTAGTTTTATTATCAATCCAACAACTTTTAGTCAATTATTTGGGCGGAGCCTGACAAAAATAGATGCTGGCTTAATTAAATTAAAACCAGATGCTAATTCAGATACTAATATAGAGCAAACTGTTGAGCAATTAAGAAAATATCTTCCGGCAAACATTAAAATATTTTCTAAATCAGAATTAATCGCCAGAGAAAAAGTATTTCATGAAAGCAACTCACCGATGGGTTTTATCTTTCGGTTTATTTTGATTATTGCTATCATTATTAGTATTTTTATTTTATACCAAATACTTTATGTAAAGGTTACGCATAATCTTGCCAATTATGCAACGTTAAAGGCTTTGGGTCTTAACCACAATTCTTTAGTTTCTATAGTTTTTCAAGAGGCAATATTTTTGGTTATTGCCGGATATATTCCAGGTGCAATAATATCATGCTTGGCTTATGATTATCTAGTTAAAACTACAAAAATATTTATCCAAATGACTGTAGAATCAGGATTATTTGTTTTAGGATTAGTCTGCATGATTTGCATAATATCAGCAGGACTTTCCTTACTAAAGGTTAAAGATGCAGATCCAGTGGATGTTTTTAAGTAAATTTAATTCCTTAATTTTATAGGTTTATGAATCAGGTTATAGCCATTAAAAGGCTGAATCATTATTACCGAGAAGGCAGAAGTCAAAGACAAATCTTATTTGGAATCGATCTGGATATTTACCCAAAAGAAGTTGTTATTTTAACTGGAGCATCTGGTTCTGGGAAAACAACACTACTATCTCTAATTGGCTGTATGCGTTCTGTTCAAGAAGGCAGTCTCAAAGTCTTAGATCGTGAATTGAAGGGAGCCAACGAAATCCAGCGAATGCAAATACGGCGAGGAATCGGCTATGTTTTTCAGCATTTTAACTTACTGGATTTTATGACTGTCCAGCAGAATGTGATGGTTTCGCTGGAACTACAGGATGATTTCACGCCTCAAAAAGCAAAAAGCCAAAGTTCGCAAATTCTGAAAGCGGTGGGGCTAGGGCAGCACTTGAATGCTTACCCAAGGGATCTCTCTGGCGGGCAAAAACAACGTGTGGCGATCGCCCGCGCCCTCGTTCACCGTCCTCGATTACTTCTGGCCGACGAGCCTACATCCGCTTTAGATCGGCAAACAGGGCAAGAAGTCACCGAACTAATGACCACACTGGCGAAAGAACAAGGAAGTGCGGTTTTGATTGTCACTCATGACAGTCGGATCTTTGGCGCTAGCGATCGCATTGTGCGTATGGAAGATGGCAAACTGGATGTGGACTATGAGGGTCAGGTATCTGTTACTTTACCAACCTTAACGGATAAGCAATTAATTCAGTTGATTCCCAGGCTAAAAATGTTGACCTTCCAGCCCGGTGAAATTGTTATCCGCCAGGGTGATGTGGCTGATAGATTTTATATCTTGATTGAAGGGGAAATAGAAATCATTCAAGAGTCTTCAGGTTCAGAATCAAAATTATTAAAAACATTGGGGCCTAATAACTCTTTTGGTGAAATAGGATTACTCCAGCGAAGCAAGCGCACAGCAACAGTACGTGCGGCAAATGACGCAGCGATCAAAGTTATTGCCATTGAGCGTTCTGATTTCTTTGAAATGGTTGTCAACTCAAAAATGACTCATGCACTTTTAGACTACCAGGCAATACAATTGCTCCATCAAGACGAGCGGCAGAGGCATGATGAATCGAAGCTCTATGTTTCATCCAGAGAAAGCCATGACTAGCAACACATAGACAGTTGCTAGTCATGGCTGATAATACAAAGCTAGTTGCCCTTGATAGGTTTGATTCTGGCGATCGCTTGTAGTAACATTTTTGGCAGCCAGAAAAGATAACAATATATTTGTTTTGCCTGACTATAAAGCGAGAATAACTTTCTTTCACTCAATAAAGTAAATGGTCGAACTGCTCTGAGAATTTCTGCAAATTTATCTTCCGTCGCAGATTCAACTGAACCACTTACAAAATAACCTTGTAAATGTGGAGGTAAGCGCCAGTTAATATTAGGATCTGGCTGATGTATTACAGGCTCAACATTTCCCCGCCATGCAACTCCCATAATTTGCATAGTTTGATACACCATTGTGTTCCACCCTTTCTCTTTAAAATAGTCCAAGCCTTGGCCTACATCAGGAGAAGCCAAATCGTGAAATAAAACTAAAGCATCTGCTTCTGCAAATTGTTCGCAAATAATTGCATCATCGAGTGGAGCTGATGCCTCGTGATTACCATCTATAAATATCAATGACCATTTACGTTGAAATTTATTTGCAATATCTTCTACTTTTTGAGGGCTAAATCCTGGTATGAGATTTACAGATTCCTTAACGCCTGCTGATTTTAGTGACTCTGTAACGCTTTCATTAAATAATTGTTCAGATAGCATCGGATCGATTACATCTAACTCTACTCCTCCTAGAGCCAAATGACAAGCTGACCAACCCATCCAGCAACCTATTTCTAAAGCTTTTTTTCCTCGAAATTTTAAGGCTGTATTATATAGAATATGAGCTTCATCTCGGCTTACAAAACCTACCTTTTGCCGTCGCTTATCCACATACCAGTTATGAGTAATATCCCGCCGCAAGTAAAGCCAAAAAGAATCATATTTATTTCCTAAAGTTATATTGGGAAAATATGAATCTGCCTGAATAGTGGAAAATCCTGACGAAACATAATCTCCTTTTGGCAATAAGTTTGCTTTAATCACGCTTACTGTTTTTTCACTCATAAGTTACTCTCTAAGTATTTGAAATTCTAGGTTTTGGGGTGACAATGCAACTTCAACAACTTCTCGAAAAGCGTCATCGTCTCTACAGATGAACTAGTTAATTTTTTTTAAGCATTACGTCTTTTTTTGTAATGCAAAATCATTAATAGCCCAGCAAAATAGTCCAGTATGGGGCTATAGCTCCATTCTGAAAGCGATTTTCCATCTTACCTCTAGGAGAATACTTTTGGGTATAAAGTGCTAAAATGCTGACTGTATATGCATTTTTGCAGCTTTTGCCCTCTTCTTTTCAGATTTTGTGAGAAATCCGAAAAAGCTGTCCGCACTATTGGCTTAAAAAACAATTGCACGATTTTAGGGAAGATAACCATGATCGATCTTTATTATTGGACAACCCCAAACGGTCATAAAATTACGATTTTCTTGGAAGAAGTCGGCTTGCAATATACCATAATTCCTGTGAATATTGGGGCTGGAGATCAATTTAAACCGGAATTTTTAAAGATTTCTCCTAACAATCGCATCCCCGCGATCGTTGACCACGAACCAGCAGATGGAGGTGCGCCAATTTCGGTATTTGAGTCTGGTGCAATCTTGCTGTATTTAGCAGAAAAAACCGGGCAATTAATCCCCCAAAATTTACGCGATCGCACTCAAGTTTTAGAATGGTTGTTTTGGCAAATGGGAGGACTGGGGCCAATGGCGGGACAAAATCATCACTTTAGCGCCTATGCTCCTGAAAAGATTGAATATGCGATTAACCGCTACGTGAATGAGACGGGACGCTTATATGGAGTGCTGAATAAGCAACTAGCAGATAGAGAATTTGTGGCTGGTGATTATTCTATCGCCGATATTGCTGCCTATCCCTGGATTGTACCCTATGAACGCCAAAGTCAGAATCTAGAAGATTTTCCTCATCTCAAACGGTGGTTTGAGGCAATTAAAGCCCGTCCAGCAACAATTCGTGCCTACGAGAAAGCAGAAGCATTGCAAACTCAGCCGCTCGATCCTGATAAGTCACGGGATTTGTTATTTAACCAGTCGGCAAAGACTATTCAACCTTGAGCCTAATGAAATTGTCTTGTTACTGTGGCGATCGCTAAGTAAGCTCTAAAGGAGCAATTATGAGCAACAATTTCTCACTATCTTCCTTTCCTAAATTAGAAACAGAAAGGCTCCTTCTTCGTGAGACAACGTTGCAGGATGCTGAGGCTATCTTTGCTGTATTCTCCGATCCAGGCGTGACTAAGTTTCACGATCTTGATACTTTCACTTCTATTAAAGAAGCGATCGCTGTTGTTGAACGTAGAGCCAAACGCTTTGAGCGAGGAGATGCAATTCGCTGGGGAATTGCTCGTAAGCAAAACAACGTTTTGATTGGTTCTTGTGGATTTACGTGGAACCCACAAGAACACTCAGCCGAAGTCGGTTATGAGCTTGCCAGTACTTTTTGGAGGCAAGGCATTATGACGGAGGCAGTGAGTACTATCTTGCAATTTGGGTTTCAAAAAATGGATTTGCGTTTCGTTGTTGCCCAAGTCATGCTGGAAAATATCGCTTCTAAAAAGCTGCTAGAAAAGTTAGGTTTTCACAGTCAGGGTGTAAAGAAACAGAATGGCTTCTTCAAAGGGCAATATCACGATCTGGAGCAATTTATGCTTAAAAATAATACCAATTTGGAAAAACAATGCGACAAATAGGCCATCTGTAAAGACGCGATTCATAACATCTTTACCCAAGAATATGTTGCAACCATTAATTGAATTAGTATTAGCAACGGATACAGGATGATGTTGAGCTTAGTTTCTCCGTTCGAGGTTGCTGACTTGCGCCTGTAATTTTCCTTCTACTTGAAACGGTAGTTGATAATAGTTGTTAGGTTCATATTCTGGTGTCACTTTCCAATCATATCGTTGCAGCAATGTTGCCAAAAAAATCTTCATTTCCATCTTGGCAAACTCTATTCCAATGCATATATGTTCGCCACCACCAAAACCAATTAAAGCAAAGGAGTCTTTTTTATCTTCTTCGCGGGGAGGGGCAAAGCGTTCTGGAGCAAAACTTTCTGGGTTAGTATAAATCTCGCTCATGCGATGCGTTAATCCTTGAGCAACAATCACCACCCAACCGGGAGGAATGCGATAACCTGCGTATTCAATTTCTTTTACAACTCCCCGAAACAGCACTACACCTGCGGGATTGTAAAGTCGTTCTATTTCCTTGAAAAAATAAGTCATTTGATTTAGTTGCTTGAGGTGTCCCAAGTTCAAAGGTTCATCTTTGACAACTGTTGTAAGTTCTTGGCGGAGTTTTTCACGCCATTGCGGACGCGCTGCCAATTCAACCATTGCCCACGTTAAGGATGTAGCAGTAGTGAAATGCGCTGCATTTAATAAGTGTATCAATTCGTCTACGATCTGTGACTGGGCTAAAGCATTTCCCTCTTCATCTAATGCTGCCAAAAATAATCCTAATACATCACAAGATTCTTCTAAGTTGCCTTGAAGTTTACGTTCGTTGATAATTTTTTGTAAGAAAGCTTTCAACTGACGACGAGCATTTTGGGAACGACCATATTTTGTGAATGGTATATCTAACCGTAATAGCGCCAATGCTCCCTGCGTCAAAGCGTTATACAACTGTTCGACTTGCTCAACATCGCTTTGTAGTCGAACACCTAATAATAACCGAATTCCAATTCGCAATGCTAACTGATTAAATTCATTCTTGATGGAAGTTGGACTGTTTTGCACCCAGTTTTCTAGGCATTTGTTAACTTCAGTTTGCATGATGTCAAAATAATTAGCAATGGCTTTACTATGAAACGCTGGAGCCATTAAACGACGAGTCCGGCGATGTTCTTCACCATCCTGAAGCATCATAGGCCGCCCAAAAATATGCTCCATAGCCACTTTCCATCCTAAGTAGGAAGATACATAATCGGCTTTTTCTTGCAAAATTAGTCGATTTGCTTCTACCCCTACCAAAACTGCATATTTCTTTCCTAAAATGCTAGTTTTAAAAACAGGCCCGTAGCGTTCGTAGTTCTTCGCCAGTCCCCATCCTTGGGTAGCAAATAATCGGAGAGTTTCACCTAAAATCGGTAGCCCAAAGCTACCGGGCATTTCTTCGGCTGGTTTTAGTTGTGTCATTTTTTGGACTATGGACTTAAAGTGTGATGACAACTATTGAGTCTAGCTTTAATAATATCGTGCTGTCTCACGCAATCTTCCGAAAACTAGCGTTATCTTCCGAAAAATTCAGTGTAGCTTCTTAAATGCTTGAGGAGTGATGCCGATATATTTGCGAAAAACCTTGGTGAAATGACTTTGACTTTGAAATCCTACTAGTTGGGAGACTTGTATAACTGATAGTTCTCGTTTTACAAGTAAATATTTTGCTCTTTCAACTCGGCATTGAGTGACATATTGATGGGGTGCTATTCCCATTGATTGCTTAAACAAGCTAGCAAAATAATGCGGACTTATCTGTGCGATCGCTGCAATTTCTGCTAGAGATAAATTTTGGTCTAAGTTATCGTTGATATAGGCGATCGCTTGTTTTAATTTATGTTTTGGTAATCCACCTGTGTATTCTCGAATGATAAATTTCTGCGTTGAGTAACATTTCAATAAATGCACTGCCAGTAGATTTGCTGCTGACTCCATATACAGGGAACTATCAAATCCACTAGTTTTTATTTCGTGCTTAAGTGTCAGTCCAATTTGTTGAATCAATGGATCGTGCGTTTGCAGTTGTTGGATAATTTCAACGGTATCAGCATTTACTGATTCGTAGGCAACACGAGTAATCATCGCTGGTTCAAGGCCAAAGTGAATAAACCCTAATTCCTGTTCAAATTGTACTGCTGGCGAAATTTGATCGGCAGGAAAAATCCCTACATCGGTTGCTGCATAAGATTTACTTTGCCAGTGTCCGTTAATTTTTAATTTTGCCTGAAACTCTCTACTGTAAATGGTAATAATGTGCTGAAAAGGCGATGTCTCAGGAAGTTGATAGTTTGACTGGCGATGATAGGCAAAATAAAAACCATTGCAACCTGTAACTGGGCTGGAAATAATTAAAGGTTTGGGAAGAAATTGTTTTAGTTTGTCTGGTTGGGCAGCATTAATTCTAAAAGGCTGATCTATTTGCATGACGACTCACACGCTTTTTTGTAAATATAAATTAAGAGGTGTTAATTCCCATTTTCTATTTTCCAACTTGTTGTGCTAGAGATGAGGAATCTTAGATGCAAACAGGTAAAATACGGTAAGCCCTCCAAATTACCGTTGATTTATCCAAAACAACGCTCAATTATTGTTACTTGTTTGTATAATTGGAAACTCAAATAACTGCTTATGTCAGAACAATATCGTTTTGAAACCCTGCAAGTTCATGCTGGACAAGAGCCTGCTCCTGGAACTAATGCTCGTGCTGTACCGATTTACCAAACGACTTCCTACGTTTTTGACGACACCGACCACGGAGCGCGGTTATTTGCTCTCCAGGAATTTGGTAACATTTACACCCGCATCATGAACCCGACGACGGATGTATTTGAAAAGCGGATTGCTGCGTTAGAAGGGGGTGTAGCAGCATTAGCAACCGCTAGTGGGCAAGCGGCGCAATTCTTGGCAATCAGTACCATCGCTCAGACTGGGGATAATATTGTTTCCACTAGTTTTCTGTATGGTGGGACATATAACCAGTTTAAAGTTTCCCTACCACGGTTAGGTATTAAAGTCAAGTTTGTTGAGGGAGATGACCCAGAAAGTTTTCGTCAGGCGATCGACGATCGCACCAAAGCCTTATATGTTGAAACCATTGGCAATCCTCAATTCAATATTCCCGACTTTGCCGCTTTAGCTCACATTGCCCACGAAAACGGCATTCCTTTAATTGTGGATAATACCTTCGGTGCTGGTGGTTATTTAGCTCGACCCATTGAGCATGGTGCAGACATAGTAGTAGAATCTGCAACTAAATGGATTGGTGGGCATGGTACTTCTATTGGTGGTGTAATTGTCGATTCGGGTAAATTTGATTGGGGTAACGGCAAATTTCCTGTATTTACTGAGCCAGCACCCGGCTATCGTGGGCTAAATTTTCAAGAAGTGTTTGGGCCTAGTGGAACATTTGGTAACATTGCCTTTATTATTCGCGCTAGAGTCGAGGGGTTACGAGATTTTGGCCCGTCCTTGAGTCCATTTAACGCCTTTCTGTTACTGCAAGGATTAGAAACTCTCTCTTTGCGTGTAGATCGTCATGCGAGCAATGCCCTAGAATTGGCTCGGTGGTTAGAACAGCAAGAGCAAGTATCTTGGGTTAATTATCCCGGACTTCCCAATCACCCGTATCATGAACGAGCGAAAAAATATCTTCGGCATGGCTTTGGGGGAGTTTTAAACTTTGGTATCAAAGGTGGACTAGAGGCGGGTAAAGCTTTTATTAATCATGTGAAATTAGCGAGTCATTTAGCAAATGTTGGTGATGCGAAAACCCTTGTTATTCATCCCGCTTCTACAACCCATCAACAGCTAAGTAATGACGAACAGCTTTCAGCAGGTGTGACACCCGATTTGGTGCGAGTATCAGTGGGAATTGAACATATCGACGACATCAAAGAAGATTTTGAGCAAGCATTCGGGCAAGTTAGGATTTAGTTTTTAATTGGGCATTGGGCATGGGGCATTGGGGATTGGGCATGGGGCATGGGGCATGGGGCATTGGGCATGGGGCATGGGGCATTGGGCATGGGGCATGGAGCATTGGGCATAAGAGGCAGAGGGGCGGGGTGCTGCTCTTGCTGAGGGGAAAACTCTTCTCCCTTGCTCCCTGCTCCCCTCCTCCCCTGCTCCCTGCTCCCTGCTCCCTGCTCCCCTGCTCCCCTGCTCCCCTGCTCCCCTGCTCCCCTCCCCCTCTGCTTCCCACTCCCCACTTCTAGTTATGATCTACTCAGACTTCATCTCACCGCAAACCCAGTTTTACCAGCTAACAATACCATTTCAATTAGAAGGCGGCGAAGTATTAATTGGGGTTCAGGTTGCTTATCGCACCTGGGGACAGTTAAATGCTCAAGGCAATAATGGGGTACTGATTTGTCATGCCTTAACTGGTTCTGCTGATGCTGATGATTGGTGGGAACCTTTATTTGGTTCAGAGAAAGCCTTCAATCCAGAACGCGACTTTATTGTATGCAGCAACATTTTGGGAAGTTGTTACGGCACAACTGGGCCAACTACTGTCAACCCCATAACGGGAAACCCTTATGGCGTATTCTTCCCTAAAATTACAATCCGAGATATGGTTTGCCTGCAAGTTGCGCTATTAGAATACCTGGGTGTTCAATCTCTGCGGTTAGTAATTGGTGGCTCGCTCGGTGGAATGCAAGCACTGGAGTGGGCGTTGTTATATCCAGAAAAGGTGAAAGCGATCGCACCCATTGCTGTTTCTGGCAGACATTCAGCTTGGTGTATCGGATTAAGTGAAGCCCAAAGACAGGCAATTTATGCCGATCCAAACTGGCAAGGAGGGAAGTATACTCTGGATGCGCCGCCAAACCAAGGACTAGCAGTAGCGCGGATGATGGCGATGTTTACTTACCGTTCTTGGGATAGTTTTACAAGCCGCTTTGGACGCGAGTATGATGTATCTGAGCAGTTTACTATAACCAGTTACTTACAGCATCAGGGTCAAAAGCTAACAGAACGATTTGATGCCAACACTTACATCACTCTCACCCATGCAATGGATCGCCACGATATTGCACGCGATCGCACCAGTCCTGATTTGTCAGATTATGAATCTATTCTGCAAAGCATCCAGCAACCAACTTTAGTTGTCGGCATTGATTCTGACATCCTCTATCCTCCAGTCGAACAACAAGAATTGGCAAATTTAATCCCTAATGCTCAACTGGCGTGGCTGAATTCAACCCACGGACATGATGCATTTTTAATTGATATGGCTGCATTGAATCAACTGCTGATCTCTTTTCGGCAAAGTTTAGATTTCTCAGCCTCCTAACTCGATAATCTGATTTTGTCGTTTTGTAGGGTGTGTTATCGCGTCAGCGTAACGGACGTTAGAGATTTGAGAGTTAGGAATAATATTATGTCTGCTTGATTACTTATTAAACCCGAAGAACCCCACCCCGCCAAAGCTATGCTTTGTCTCCCCTCCCGAAGAGCGGGGAGGGGTTGGGGGTGGGGTGCAATGACTGTGGGAATCATAACTATTTATCCGGACATGATATAAATTCCACAACGCACCTTATTAAATAAAAGCTTGTGTATATGGAAACAATGTAAAAATTATTTTAATTAGTGCCAGTCAACAGAAGTGGCAAAATGTGGGTATTAAGATTAAAACAATTATCAGTAAGCGTCACCCAATCTACAGGTTTTATAGCTCATGAAACAGAGACAAGTAAGCATATACAAATGCACTCAGCGACTTTGGAGTGTTTTGTTAATGTTAGTAATTTGGAATCTACCCCAATACGCTCTAGCAGATGTCAACCCACAGGAGATAAATGCAATTATTCGCACGCGGGATATTGCCCTGCAAGCTCTAAACACTCGCGATTTTTCCAAAATACAGCCTTACTTGCACCCAAACTTCACAATCACAACAGTTGATAATCAGATATTTCACAAAGTTCCTGAGTTGGAACAGTACTGGAATCAGCAGTTTTCCAGTTCCATTAAAGATATCAAAATGCAACTAAAAGGAGATAGTCTTAGAACATTTCTCACTCCAGAAATCGATGTTGCCTCTGGAGAAGCGATCGCATCTTTCTTTTTCAAAGATGGCAAAGCGGCTGATATGGCCTTGCGATGGACAGCTGTGCTGCAAAAATTCCAAGATAAATGGACGATTCAATCGCTACATTTCTCCTCCAATCTGTTGAATAACCCAGTATTGAATGCTGCTCAACAATTAGGGCGGATTCTAGCAGTTGCAGCAGGAGTGGGCGGTTTCCTTTTGGGAGCAGTGACGATGCTATTATTACGTCGCACGACTAAGCCACGAACCGAAAGGATATAGCAAATAAAGTGGGAAGTATTTATCAGTCCAGTAAAAATATTAGCTTTCATCGCCGTCTCAAAGCAACCTTAGTAGTTTTATTAGTCTGGAGTGGCGTGAGTTTACTGCACTGGCTACCAGAAACACAATGGTTGATGCTGGGATTAACGGCAATCCTGACTGTGCAAACGTTACGGATGCTGTTAGCTAAACCAGCGGCGGCGGTGATGGAGAGTGAAATTTATTTACCGTCAGTCTCGATTTTAGTTCCGGCTAAAAATGAAAGTCCAGTGTTGGCTAATCTAGTTTACAGCTTATGCCAACTTAATTATCCCAGCGACTCCCTAGATATTTGGGTTGTTGATGATGGTAGTACCGACGAAACCCCCAAGGTTTTGAAAGAGTTACAAACTCAATTTCCAGCTTTACAAGTTCATCGACGGGAATCAAAAGGTGGTAAATCAGGCGCATTGAATGCGGTGTTTCCCTTTACTCAAGGGGAGATTATCTTAGTCTGTGATGCGGATGCTCAGTTAAGAGCTAATTTTCTCCAGCAAACAGTACCTCTGTTTCATAAGCAAGCGATCGGTGCAGTGCAAGTACGAAAAGCAATTTCTAATGCTAATACCAATTTCTTAACCCATTGCCAGCAGATGGAAATGAACTGTGATAGCTTTCTACAAACCCATCGCATTGCTATTGGTGGAATGTCTGAACTGCGCGGTAATGGGATGTTAATTCGTCGGCAATTATTAGAAAAGTGTCAAGGTTGGAATGAGAACACTGTCACCGATGATTTGGATCTTTGTTTCAAACTCTATTTAACAGGTACGCAAATTGAGTTTGTTACAGTTCCATCAATTCAGGAAGAAGGTGTAACTACTTGGGAAAAACTTTGGAATCAACGCTGTCGTTGGGCTGAAGGTGGCTATCAGCGTTACCTAGATTATTTTCCGCAAATTTTTACTTTAGGTTGGGCAAAAGAAATTGATTTACTATTGTTTTTTATATTGCAATTTCTTCTGCCAATTGGGCTAATACCCGACTTACTTTGGACAATTTTTTATAGCCATAATCCAGTTCTGTTTCCCCTCCAGACACTACTTAGCATCATTCTGACAATTGCCTTTATTGCTGGACTTTACCAATTTCAAAATTTACGAGGATGGTCTTTGGTTTGGGCAACAATTCAAGGGTCGTTATACATGGTGCATTGGATTCCTGTGATGATTGTGACCACTTCAAAGATGTGTGTGCAAAAGGAGCGATCGCGCTGGGTAAAAACTGAACATAGGGGAGGAATTAATTGAAGGAAAAATTATTTAGTAAAACAATGTTGTATCTCTGAATTTTAGTATATTTTCATCAACAATCCTTAACCGAAACGTATTGGATAATTCGGGTTTAATAAGCAATCAAAATGTCACAGCTTCTAGACATAACCAAGGGTGATTAATTCGTAGAAGCTGTATTGGCGTTTTTTGAAGCTGAGATGCGATATTAGCTAATTTAATCCATCAGATGCTGCTGTACTTTGGAAACTAGTTCATTTGTCCAGTAGTTGGTGAGTTCGGCATTGGCTGCTTCCACCATTACTCTAATGACTGGTTCTGTGCCAGAGGCGCGAACCAAAATTCTGCCGGAATCGCCCATTGCAGCTTCAGCAAGAGCGATCGCTTGTTGCACAGGTTGGCAATCTTGCCATCCCAAACGGCGATCGCGATCGACAACGCGCACGTTCCGTAATAATTGTGGATAGGTTTGGAAGCTTCGATCTACTAATTCGCTCAAGGGAACACCCGCCTCTCTCACCAAAGATGCTATGTGTAATGCGGTTAACAAGCCATCTCCAGTGACGGCATAGTGACGGCAAAGAATATGCCCTGATTGTTCGCCACCTAGCATTCCCCCAGTGCGCTGCATTTCGGCTTGTACGTATTGGTCGCCAACTGCGGTACGAATTAAGTTACCACCAATTTGCTGCCAAGCTTTCTCAAAGCCTAAGTTGGCCATGACTGTAGATACAATCAAGTTGTCTGGCAATTGTTGGTTTTGTTGTAAGTGTCGTCCCCACAGGTAGAGAATGTAATCGCCGTTAACTTGCCTGCCTGTATTGTCTACTGCTAAGACGCGATCGGCATCGCCATCGAAGCCAAAGCCGATATCGGCGTTGTGTTCTTGTACCGTTGCTGCCAAAATGTCCAGGTGCGTGGAACCGCAGTTAACATTAATGCGATCGCCATCTGCTTCGTTATGCAAGCAGATTACCTCCGCTCCCATTTGGGTAAATACTGATGGTGCTAACCCAACTGCGGCTCCCCACGCCAAGTCTAAAACAATCTTCATTCCCTGAAGATTCAAGACACCGTTTAAGGGCTTTTTCAACGCCGAGCTATAGTCTTCCACTAACTCGAAACGTGAGTAATGCCGTCCGCAATTACTGACTCTAGCGATCGGTGATATCTTGCCACGCAGTCCCGCTTCAATTTCTGTCTGCAAGATTTGCGGCAACTTCCCACCATTGGCAGCAAAAACCTTAATTCCATTGTCTTCTGGAGGATTGTGGCTGGCAGAAATCATCACTCCGCCAATGGCATCACTGATACTGGTGAGATAGGCAACGCAAGGAGTGGGACATAATCCCAAATACCAAACCTCTAACCCTGCTGCTGTTAACCCTGCACTCAAAGCCATTGCCAGCATATCGCTGGAGTTTCTAGAGTCCTGTCCGAGAATGACTGGCCCTACTTGAGCAGCATGGTTACGTAAAACAATCCCCGTCCAAAAACCAACTTGCAATGCTAAAGGCGCATTCAGTAATTCTCCGACTCGTCCGCGAATCCCATCTGTGCCAAATAAGGGATTTGCTGGTAATGGGATTAAATTCAGTCCAAAACTGCTCTCAATCCCTTTGCCCAATCCCTCAACTTCAGAAGTAGAACCCCCAGAAATGCCCGATGTCCGAGTTATAGATGAAACCATATTTTTAAACACTCCACACAATCACACTGAAAAATAAATAGCACTTAAGACTTTATTCAGCAATTTTGACATGCTTTTTCTCTTTATAAATTCATTTTAGATCGAGTCATCTTTACGTAATAATACTGAATTTCTCTTTCTAAAATTGTAAATCTTTGATAAAGTCAGTATTGGTTTTTACTTTATTAGTAAAGTCTCCACATCTTAGCTGATTATTCCTTTTCTGCCGACAATTTTCGTTTTGATTTTTATCTGTATTAGTTCACACTTGATAATGCTATTACCAAATAAGTATGTAATAAATATTACTTTTGGTAAATCGCAAAATTTTTCATCCAAGCTGAGAATGAAAGCAAGATTCAGCTAATAACAACAAAAAATCAAAATCTAAAATCTAAAATTCTGTTCTCTTAGCCTTATCGCTGTGTAAAAAACTACAAAATCATTGCAGCTTAAAAAATTTTAATATAAATTCTCATCAAATAGTTTTAAGGTAACGTTTTAATGGCCTTTTTAGCCGTTAGTAAATCAAAACTCCGGCAGTAAACTTTTTAAAGTTGAGAAATTTAGCATGAGCAGCAATTTAGCAACCAAATTACGTGTAGGCACTAAGAAAGCCCACACAATGGCAGAAAATGTTGGTTTTGTCAAGTGCTTTTTAAAAGGAGTAGTGGAAAAAAACTCTTACCGGAAACTTGTTGCTAACTTCTACTTCGTCTACTCAGCGATGGAAGAGGAAATAGAAAAGCACCGCCAGCACCCAATAGTTTCTAAAATTAACTTTCCTCAGCTAAACCGCAAGCATAGCTTAGAGCAAGACCTAAGTTATTACTTTGGTGCAAACTGGAGAGAGCAAATCAAACTATCTCCCGCAGGTGAAGCTTATGTACAGCGCATCCGAGAAATATCTGCTACAGAACCGGAATTGTTAATCGCCCATTCATACACTCGTTACATAGGTGACTTATCCGGGGGACAAATTCTCAAAAATATTGCTGTAACAGCGATGAATTTGTCTGATGGACAAGGAACAGCCTTTTATGAGTTTCCAGAAATTCCTGATGAGAAGGCATTCAAAACCAAATATCGGCAAACTTTGGATGAATTACCCCTTGACGAGGCGGCAACCGATCGCATCGTTGATGAAGCTAACGCCGCCTTTGGCACGAACATGAAGCTGTTCCAGGAATTGGAAGGTAATTTGATCAAGTCGATCGGTGTGATGCTGTATAATAGTCTTACACGGCGTCGTACACGTGGTAGTACTGAACTCGTCACAGCTGAGTAATCGTGTTGAGATTGCGGAGTATGGTGTGTGGAGTCATAAATTCAGATAGCCTGATGAAGGATAATTCATAGGTGTTTCTGACAAAAGAGCGATCGACGCTCAAAATATTTAGGGGCAATAGCCTTGTGACTGCTTTTGAGATGTGAAAGTAAGCATGGGGAGATTGCCCCTCAATTTTGATTGGATTGGGAATTGGGAAGATAAGTATCTGGATTCAAAATCCCAACCAAATTTTGAAATATTTTCTAGTTTAGTAGTTTACACTACCACATTTATCAGTACCGATGCTTTGTCGAGTTCTGACTGAATCAGGCTGATAACCAGCAAATATAAAATAATAAAATACTCAGTAAAAGTCGGCAGTATTCCAAAATGGAATACGGAAATGGAATTTAAGTATATCGAGTCACGACATCGAAAAAATTGTCGCGATCGAGTCCGATTAATTAAAAACTACGGTAATACGATCGAGTTGTGGTATATTACCACCATCAGAAAATTGTCTACTTGTAAACTCAGAATAGTTTTCAGCCGCTCTCAAGCTTTCGATTTTGACTAAAATTTTGCCCGATCGAGTTTTAGCTGATTTGTTAGCGATGACAAATTAGGCTTTGTTACATCACTTGCAAAGTGAGAAAAATAACCAAGCAGTTTCAATTACAAACGCACAATTATGGTAGATATTAAGTTCGCATACTGGATTCCCAACGTTAGCGGGGGGTTAGTTGTGAGTAAAATTCCCCAACGCACAGATTGGACTTACGAATACAATGCTCAACTAGCTCAGACGGCTGAAGAAGTTGGATTTGAATATGCTCTAGCACAAGCCAGATTTATCGCTAGCTACGGCGCTGAGTACCAATTAGAGGCATTAACAACCGTGTCGGCTCTAGCTCCTGTCACCAAGAAATTGAAATTGATTGCAGCAGTTCACCCTGGATTGTGGCATCCGGGAGTAGTTGCCAAAATGGGTGCAAGTATTGATTTTCTCTCTAACGGCCGATTTGCTTTGAATGTAGTTAGTGGCTGGTTCAAAGATGAATTCACTATATATGGTGAACATTGGTTAGATCATGACGAACGCTATCGTCGTTCAGAGGAATTTATCCGCGTTCTCAAGGGTTTGTGGACTGAGGATGAGTTTCACTTTAAAGGCGACTTTTACCGCATTAACGGCGGTTGGGTGAAGCCTAGACCAATTAATCAGAATCCTCACCCGGAGATATTCCAAGGTGGTAACTCCAAAGCAGCGCGGCGCATGGCTGGCCGCGTCTCTGATTGGTATTTTATGAATGGCAATACCATAGAAGGCGTGAAAGAGCAGATTGCAGAGGTGTCTGAATTAGCGAGTCTTCAAGGACGCACAATTAAGTTTGGTTTGAATTCCTTTATCATCGTGCGAGATACGGAAGCAGAAGCGCATGAAGTATTGCGCGATATTATTGCCCAAGCTGATGTGGAAGCGGTGAAAGGATTTGGCGAAGCAGTGAAACAGGCGGGAGCTTCAACTCGTGAACGTCAGGGAATGTGGGCGAATTCCAATTTTGAAGACTTGGTGCAGTATAACGATGGTTTCCGATCGGGGTTGATTGGTACGGCTGAACAAGTAGCTGAAAAGATTCGCCAGTTCCATGAAGCGGGAGTCGATCTAATTCTTGGTGGCTTCTTACACTACACAGATGATTTACCAGCATTTGGTAAGACAGTAATACCAATTGTGCGCGAACTTAAATCTAATCCTCGGACAGCTGATGAGTTGGTTGGAGTGTAGATTAACAGCAACATACTTTGTCGGAGCGGGTTTTGTGGATTGAAGCTGTTGTAGATAACAGCTATATCTGAACGGCACTAAGAAAAATCCAAAGGCTGTCTCATAGTAGTGGCGATTATGAGTCACTCAATCACAATCAAGGAGTTTTACTATGACATCAGTAATTGATGCTGACCAGAAGGCGCATATTATTCAAGATGACAAAGAAGCGATCGCGATCGCTCACGAATTAGCAGCTGAGTTTGCCAAGGGAGACTCAGAACGCGACCAAAATCGGCGTTTACCTGCTGAGGAAGTAGAAAAGTTCTCCCAGAGCGGATTGTGGGGAATTACAGTCCCGAAAGAGTATGGCGGTGCTTTTGTATCGAATGCCACCCTCGCAGAAGTAGTTAAAATCATCTCCGAAGCCGACTCTAGCCTCGGTCAAATTCCCCAAAACCATCTCTATATGGTGGAAGCAGTCCGGTTAGATGGTACAAATGAGCAGAAGAAGTTTTTCTTTGATTTGGTTCTCCAAGGTAAACGCTTCGGTAACGCCTTCTCGGAAATTGGCACTAAGTCTGTGACTGATGTCCAAACAAAATTAACACCAGATGACTCTGACTTCGTACTCAACGGACGTAAATACTACTCTGCTGGGGCACTATTGGCACATTGGGTTCCCGTGATTGCCAGTAATCCAGATGGTAAGACAGTGGTGGCATTTGTCGAAAGAGACGCCGAAGGATTAACCCTACTCGATGATTGGACAAGCTTCGGACAGCGTACCACTGCTAGCGGCACTACGATTATTGAAAATGTGAAAGTTAAGGCAGAACACGTGATTCCGCACTACTTGGCTTTTGAAAGGGCAACACCAATGGGTGCGATCGCCCAAATCATCCAAGCCGCCGTAGACGTGGGAATTGCTAAAGCAGCAGTCCGTGACACCATCTACTTTGTCCGCAACCATACTCGTCCTTGGGTTGACAGCAATTTAGAAAAAGGCTACGAAGACCCCCTGACGCTCTATAACTTAGGCAATGTCCAAATTCAGGTTCACGCTGCGGAAGCATTGCTGCGACGTGCAGGTGAGTTTATCGACATCGCCAACGAGTCAGGCTTAGAAGAACCCAAGGTAGTTGAAGCATCAATTGCAGTTGCCGAAGCCAAAGCCTTAGCCACCGAAGCATCACTACTAGCTACCAACAAACTGTTTGAACTAGCAGGTACTAAATCCACATTAGAAGAATTCAACTACAATCGCCACTGGCGAAATGCTCGTGCTCACACACTGCACGATCCCGTCCGTTGGAAATACTACGCTGTTGGTAACTACTTCCTCAACGGCGTCTATCCCCCGCGCCATCCTTGGTTGTAATTGCAGCATTTTCTACTGGGGTGAAGCTTTCAGAATTAACATTTACCAGAATGCTTTACCCCTGATAAGAGACTTCCAAATAAAAAAATATCCCATCGCTTTGACGGCAGGGGGGCAGGGAGCAGGGGGAGAAAAAATCATTTTGACTCAGTGAAATTGGATAATTTATTTCTTGGAGTCCCTAAATTTATTGATTTGTCATCCCGTTCAATCAAACTCCGCCAAATATTAGCGGGTTCTTCATAATTTTTCACTTATTCGGCAGATGTTGCTTTTTGTTTCAACTCCTCTACCGTTTGTGCAACACTGATTTCAGGAATTAAAGCCAAGCCTAAACTCAACAATAACGGGAATATTTTCCGGCTTACCATAGACTTTCAGCTTAAAATAACTAAGTCAATCTTCAAACCAAGCTTAATCTCAGTATTTAAGTTTGTAACCCGTAAAACTTCTCATACTGAGTAAATCAGGCAAAAATATGGCAACGAAAATTCCTGTCACAGTGATTACAGGCTTCTTAGGTAGTGGAAAAACCAGCCTAATTCGCCACCTGCTACAAAACAACGAAGGACGGCGTATTGCCGTTTTAGTCAATGAATTTGGCGAACTCGGTATTGATGGCGAATTGTTAAAATCTTGTCAAATTTGCCCCGAAGATGGTGAGGGCGACACTAATATCTTTGAATTAACTAACGGTTGCTTATGCTGCACTGTGCAGGAAGAGTTTTACCCGACGATGCAAGAGTTAATCAAGCGACGAGATAGCATCGACTGCATTTTGATTGAAACTTCTGGTTTAGCTTTACCAAAACCACTGGTGAAGGCTTTTCGCTGGCAAGAAATTCGTAACGCCGCCACTGTAGATGCAGTGATTACCGTGGTAGATTGTGCGGCGGTTGCAGCCGGGACATTTGCTAGCGATCCAGATGCGATCGCAGCCCAGCGACAAGCAGATGATAATCTAGAACACGAAACACCTTTGCAAGAACTGTTTGAAGACCAACTTGCTTGTGCAGACTTAGTGGTGTTGAATAAAATTGACTTGGTAGATGCCGAGACAAAAGCCAGAGTTGAAGAATTGATTAAGCAAGAGTTGCCCAGAGTGGTGAAAATTGTTGAGAGCGATCGTTCTCAATTAGACGCATCTATATTACTAGGATTCCAAGCCGCAGTCGAAGACAATTTAGATTCTCGTCCTAGTCATCACGATACTGAAGAAGACCACAATCACGATGAAGAAATTACTTCAGCTAATTTAATTTTGGATCGTACCTTTGACCCCGAAAAGCTGCAACAGCAGTTGCAAACATTGGTACAACAACAAGAAATTTACCGGATTAAAGGCTTTGTCGCAGTACCTAATAAATCCATGCGCCTAGTGATGCAAGGCGTGGGAACCCGATTTGATAAATTTTACGATCGCCCTTGGAAACCAGAAGAAGCTAGGCAAACGCGGTTAGTTTTCATCGGGCGTGATTTGAATTCTTCAGAAATTGAATCACAGCTTGTAGCTTTATAAGTATACCCTGATTCCTGACTTCTTTGAAAAGTCGGGAATCTATCTCTTGAAGTTAATTCAAAACGAAAGCAATAATAACTTCAAATTGCTAACTCATCACTTTAGACAAATATGACGATTTCTCAACTATTTAATATTGCCAATCTTTTCGTATTGCCATTTTGGGCATTGATGATTTTATTGCCTAACTGGAAAGTCACACGGTCGATAATGTCATCATATTTACCCTTTGTGCTGTTAGCTGGGGCATATTTGTATTTGTTTATCAACAGCATTACGCCAGAAAATGCTCAAGCTTTATCGAATCCTCAATTAGCTGATATTGCACGATTTTTTGCAGACGAAACAGCTGCGGCAACAGGTTGGATTCATTTTTTAGTGATGGATTTATTTGTCGGTCGCTGGATTTATTGGGAAGGACAGAAAACAGGTGTTTGGACAATTCACTCTCTAGCTTTATCTTTGTTTGCTGGGCCTTTGGGGTTACTATCTCACATCTTGACTGACTGGATTACTAAGACATTTTTCCCGAAGTTTCAGCAGAATGAAGGAGTGACGGCAGGAGAAAAAGCTGCGTCATAATCTTACACATAATAGGGTAGCACTGCTGTGCTACCCTATTATTTAGTAGTTACCTGATTTTAAAATCATTAACCGTTGTCGTGTCTATAGTCAGCATCTAACCAACAGCGTGGTAAAACTTCACCTGAAGGAAAAACGAGATTTTCTTTTTTAAAGCTTTCAGGTTGCTGTTCTTCTTGACCTTCTTGGTCTTTTGCGCGAACAACATCATTATTCGGGTCAATTAATTCCTGAATTTCAACAATTTTTACCAATTCGCCACTATCTTTGACTTGTAAAAGCATAGAAATTGCCTCAATGAGTTTGCATGAAAGTTCAAAGCGAGTCTCAACATAAACTCGCTCAAATCTAAACTGATTTTGAACGCGGAGATTCCTTAATTGTTAAAGGAAATTTTTATCAGACCACACAGAAATTACACGAGATTCATCTATGTGTATCTGTAGAGTTAATATTTATAAAATTGATACTATAAACATATTCCTCATTCACAAGAGAAACTCGAATCAGGAAATGCTGATTAACAAAATTGTCTAGCCAAGATAAGTTTGTTTTATCTATTAGAAATCGCGTTGATATTTTTCCAAAATATCAACTAATGTTACCTGGCATTGTAGGGGTAGTAAATCGATTAAAGGAACTTCACGTTTCCCGCCGCCAATTTTTACTGGAATCGCTCCCAAGACTTGTAAAACTCGGTCTTCATTGACAGCGTTGGAAGTAATTAAGGGATACAGTTGCTCGGCAACAACTGTATGCAGTTTGGCATTAGATAAATAAAGATGCCATTTGGCAACATCTATGTAGACGTTTTCGCCAATTTCAGCTGCTAGGGCTTCTAGTAGTTCTGTGGTGTTAGTCTTAGCCATAAAAATAACCCTACATTAAGAAAAAGTGCGAAATCTCAGGCTTTTTTATATTATGGCTCAATTAACAGGCTAATCCTACTACCAGAAGTTACAATCGCCCTAGCATGAGTAATCCATCTTCAGGTGGATTTTGGTGGAGTTTCGGTGTAGTTAGCGATCGCACTAATATAAATCAGATGTGCTAACACTATTCCCGTCCAACTTAACGTTACCAAAGGCAGCCACTCCCAAGTAGTGTCTTTCAAAATGTGGAAAAACCACAACCCGGAATTAATACAAGCAGCGATCGCCACATGGATAGCAAAATTCATCCGGTCATCGATCTTGCGGTAATCAGGGTCTTTGCGATCGGGTTTGCGAGGCCAACGAGGAGGCATAAATATTTGTTACAGATTTAAATACACCCTACTCATTCTAAGGTTTTTAGTGCAGTCGTTGCTATTAGACTTCTAGAAGCAGTCATAATTGAATTGGAAGTCAAGAGCCGCTGGGTTAAATCCGATGACAATCTTTGAGCAAATAGACCCCGATCTCCTCTATCCAGATAGCGACGGCAAACCAATGGCAGATAATACAGAGCAATATCGTTGGATTGTCTTGATTAAGGAGAATTTAGAAATTCTGTTTGCTAATAATGACAATGTTTTGATTGCAGGAGATTTGCTCTGGTATCCAGTCCGTTCTCGGCTGATTACACCGACTGCACCTGATGTGATGGTTGTCTTCGGTAGATCAAAGGGTAAACGTCGTTCCTATCGTCAGTGGCAAGAAGATAATATTCCACCACAAGTAGTCTTTGAGATTCTTTCTTATAGTAATGATACCAAGGAGATGGAGCGCAAGCTGGAATTTTACGATACCTATGGTGTTGAAGAATACTATTTATACGACCCTGAAAGTTTTCAACTAGATGGCTGGTTACGGCAAAACAACCATTTGAATAAGCTATGGCAAATGGATAGTTGGATCAGTCCCCGTTTGGGAATTAGATTTCAAACGGGGCTTGGAGAGTTAGTAATTTACCGTCCAGATGGACAGAGATTTTTAAATTCCCTGGAACTCAATCAACGGGCTGAACAGGCTGAGTTATTGGTAGAACAAGAACGCCAACGCGCTGAACAAGAACGTCAACGCGCTGAACAGTTAGCAGCATATTTGCGTAATCTCGGCATTGATCCTGACAATCTGCCGTGACTGGCGAGCAGAGGAGCAGGGGAGCAGGGGAGCAGGGGAGACAAGGGGACAAGGGGACAAGGGGACAAGGGG